>JANZZA010000169.1 GCA_026419655.1 Armatimonadota bacterium
GGCTGGCCGATGGGAAAACGCACTCTCGTAGCGGCCTCGACGAGTAGACTTTCCTCGGATTCCGCAACGGGCGCGCCTTCTTTGTCGAGCAACGTTACGCCGTCAACGGCAAGAGGTTCTGCGGCATTATTGCCCACTATCAGCTCGGGGTGGAGCACCAGGCGGTTGTCGTTGACGCGGGCCAGGGCTTCCAGGCGCCAATCGAGGTCTGTGAGCGGGGCGAGGATTGTCAGCACGTAAGTGCCACTCTCCGGCACGTCCACGACCCATCCGATGCGTCCGCGCACGTTCCATGAAGGGAGTAGCTTACCGGCCGATGGGGCCAGGGTGGCGGTTGCTTCGGTAATCCGTGCGCGGCGCGTTGGGGGCCGCCACGAGACACGATGTCGGCCGGCAGCCCAATCTATCCTGTACGCAAACTCCAATGTCGGGGCCGTGGCTGCGCTCAAAATCAACCGCACTTTTGGCTGAGCGACCATTATTTCCGGTGCGGGTTGTAGCCATAATCCAGCCGAGGCGCCCAGGAATGCGCTAATTGCCGCCAGCAAGGCTTGTCCCCCCTGGCAAGGTGAGGGCGATTTCGGTCCTGCTTACGACGCCTGTGCGATTCTCGTCGTATACCACCACCGAGGCAGGACCAATCCACTCATTCACTAAACCAGCAGGAATCCGCCAGGTCACTTTCTCACTTCCGCCTGGGCCGAGCCTCACCTTCCGAAGCTCCAGAGGATAGTTTGCCTGCGGCACCATGCCCATCAGGTCCATTTCCGTTTCCTGGTCGCCGCCATTCCAGGCGGTACCTGAAACCACCCAGTCACCTGAGGCATCTTGCTCCGCCGACGGCTCGGCGAGAGACAGGAGCGACGGCGGCAGACCCGCGACCTCTACTAGCGCCCTCAACTTGGCTGTCGCCTGATGGTTGCCAGAACGGGCACGGATGACCAGGGTTAGCTCCAAGTCGCCAACAAAGTCTCCTTCATCTCTCCACAGCCATGACAGGGTGGCTTGCTGGCCAGGGCGGAGCGCGAAGGAGCACGGGCTCTCCGCGATAACCGTACCACGGGCAGCAGTCAGGTCGGCCTCGAGATATACAGTTTTCTCGGGCCCTGCCGTGACGTTGAAGGAAAGCCTTGTCGGCGGTGCGCCACAGTTGATGGATTTGGGGCCGCAGTACCGCGCGCCTGCAAGCCCGCCCAGGGCGGCTGCGACATCCGTCGCCGCCAGACAGTTTGACTGACGGTCGTAGGCGCATCCTGTGGCCATAACGGAAAGCACGCGCGCTGTGAGGCCATCGGGGAGGCCCTCAAAAAAGACCCAGCCGTCCGGCTGGGGCACGCCGCTACGGGCCGTGTTGGCACTGGCTACCGTGACGCGAGCATTATGTACAGGTGCGCCTGTGGCGTCTGTCACCCGTAGCGAAAGAGAATGCCGGGCATGACGCAATTCCGAAACGTATATGAGGCGCGCCCTAGCCGGCTTGACTGATTGTACCCACTCGGCCACCGCGTCGCTCTTGAGCCGCCAATTCTGGTCAAAGTAGCCTGCCTCACAAAAGTAACCCGCCTCGTAGCACGTCACCGGCGGCTTGTTGTTCACATTCAGCACAAAAGGTAGCTCCGCCTGGTTGCTGTTGAAGACAACGTAGTCCGGGTACGCCCACGGAAGTTTTTCCAGGTCGTATTCCAAACCCTGCGGCACACTACCGTCTGGCCTGGTGAACCACTGGCCAGACGCTACTACCAGGTATCTCTTCCCAGCGCAGAGTGGGTTGGGATAGACGAAGAAGCATCCGAATTTGGAGCCTGCGTAGCAGCGCGGTTCTGCGTCGTCAGGGAACACTATAACCCGGTCATGAAATACCTGCAGCGGCAGCGGTTTTTGCCGTTGGGCTTGGCGCAGCAGGCGGCTGCAATCCAGGCAGCCAAAAAGCACAAGGTTTGCAGTCGCAAGCTCCTCGTCCTGCAAGTCGTCTTCTCTCCGCGCCCTGAGCCCGAGACCGTGCACGAAGAAATCGTTCCATCCAGTAACGAAAGCTTCGGCCTCGCGGCGGTGTCGGGCGACCTGCTCGGGCGTACCGTCGGCAGCATAGGCGACCACGAAAGGCTGCGTGAAGGCGTCGCCGATGGGCCCTTCCAGGGCGGGGCACTTGATCGGGCAGAGTAAAGACGTGTCTGCAGTTGTTTCCTGGCTCAGCTCCCAGCACAGTAGGGTGCCGGTAGCGTCGAAGACCGCCTTCGCGTGAACGGGTTCGGTTGCGGTGCAGGCCAGGCGCTGGCCATCCACCCAGACTTCGCACGGACCAGATGGCAGATGCTCGGCGGCTTCTGCCGGATAGACCGTCAGGCGCGAAACGTTGTCAGTCCATACGCTGATGCGGTTGGCCAGAATACAGCTACCGGCGCGGCCAGGCTTACCAAATTGTCGCAGGCCGGTAATAGCCAGCCAACCCTGCCGGGCGTCTGTTAAGCGCCAGGCCGATAGCGCAAGGCGCGGCCCTATTCCGGCCGGTGCACAGCGCAGGAAGTATTCGTAGATGGCGGCCAGGTCATATCCGCCGCCGTGACCACGGTCGTAATGGATGAGCTGGTCCCAACGATAACCGGCACCCCACGTTTCCCGCAATTCGGCCAGCCTGGCCGACAACCTCAAGCCTTCGTCAGGCTCTACGACATCGTCCCGGCCGTCTATGATGGCCCGCACCTGGCCCCACATGGCCCGCTCCGCCCAGTCTACTGGTGCGCACGAGGCCAGTAGCGGCCGCCGGAATTCTTCGATATCCTCACGTTGGTCTGTGCGTGCGTACCACTTCCAGTGCCAGATGCGCCAGTCGGCCCATCCATCCACCGCGGCCACAGCGGCGAATATCTCCGGGTAGCGCACGCCCTGCCGAAAGGCACCAGTGCCACCCATGGAAGCCCCCGTGAAAAACAGACGGCGGCGGTCTAGACCAAACCGGGATACGGCATCCTCGACAACCTCGAGGACTGCTTGTTGGCCAATGCCTTCATAGAAGGTCGGCCCGCGGGCGTTAATGTTGATCAAAACCCAGCCATGCTCGTCGGCCCAGCGGCGCTGAAAGTCGTCGAAGTCAGCACTCACATGCCAGCCGTAGCCGTGGCCATGGAAAATCGCAGGGTATCCTGTCGCGGGTGCCTCGCTTGAGGGCACGTATACGCCATAGGCTTGCTCAGTGCCGTCAACAGGGGAGATGTAGGTGACAAGCCTTGCATGGCCTGCTCGTGCGCAAGAGACCATCGCCAGCGTCCAGGAAGTCAGCAACGCGAAGGTTGACCAGCGAGCGATCCGACGTGCGGCGTGGCAGCATATCCGGCAATCCTGCCGCCCGCCTGCTGGGGTCCCATCAGTAGTCATGTGTCGTAGAGACATAATGAAAACCTTTGGCACGAGGTTGTGGAGAGAAGCCTCTTTACTACAGTTTCGCAAGCAATAACCCCCGGACACCCTTACCCTTGTTCCTCCGCCGCCTTATGAGACTGTTGCAAAAACTGAGCTTCGCCGATGTAGGGCGACGAAGGTGTACAACTCCGTGTGCCCGACCTTTTACCTCCAAGCAAGTCAGGGAAGCCGTAAAGCGGATTTTGCAACACTCTCGCTCATAAGAGTGTTGCAAGACTCACCTGGACGTAGCTCCCAGTCCGTGAACGGCACGGGTCCATGTCGGTAAGTTATGCCCAGTTTAAGTGATTCACGCGTTAAAAGTAGGGTTTTGCGCCACTGTTCCTTCTGTCTCTTATGGAAAAGCCGACGACAGCTCGACAGTAGCTGCGCAAAGGCTATTGCTGCAGGCCTTACGGAGCCGTATCATGGCACGCAAGGAAGGGTTTGCCATGGGCAGCCAGACTCCTGCTGAGCGGTCATCCGAGCCGAAAGAGGTGCTTGCTGGCCCCCCGTCTGGCAGTCGGTGCATAGTTTTGCTGTCTGGAGGGCTGGACTCG
Source organism: Armatimonadota bacterium (assembly GCA_026419655.1). Lineage (GTDB taxonomy): Bacteria > Armatimonadota > Zipacnadia > Zipacnadales > FEN-943 > JANZZA01. Next base: position 3,957 of record JANZZA010000169.1, read on the forward strand.
ACGGTGACAGCAGCCCTTGTGGCCGCGCGTAGTGCGGCAGTGCTTGCCCTGACGGTGGATTACGGGCAGCTTGCGGCTGGCAGAGAGATTGAGGCGGCAAGATCAATAGCTGCGGCACTGGGCTGCCAGTGGCGCTGCGTCGCTCTACCATGGTTGGGAGAACTCGGCGGGTCTGCTCTGACGGACGCTACGCGGTCTATTCCGCAGGTGCCGGATACTGGCTCGCTGGCCGAGCCTGGCGCCGCAGTAGCGCGCGCTCGAGCGGTCTGGGTGCCGAACCGCAACGGCTTATTCGTGGCCATAGCCGGGGCCTTTGCTGACGCCCTGGACTTCGACTTCATTGCCCTCGGATTAAACCGGGACGAGGGGGCGACATTCCCGGACAACACTGTGGAGTTTGCGCTTGCTGCGGCAGAATTTCTTGCCTGGTCCACTCTGCGCCGCCCCGTCCTCCTAGCGCCCACAGCCCAAATGAGCAAGGCCGAGATTGTGCGTATTGGTCTTGAGCTGGGCGCACCTTTAAGGCTCGTGTGGAGTTGTTATGGGGGTGGTGGTGAGCATTGCTGGTCCTGCGAGTCGTGCGCAAGGCTCAGGTGTGCGTTGGAGGACGCAGGGGCGTGGCCAAAATATGCGCCAAAGTAATTGCGGGGCCTGCGACGGGTTAGTGCAGCATTCCGGGGGCTGCGACGTGTTAGTGCAGCAAGGGGGGAAGCGGTGATGTCAGACCTGAACGAGCTTCGTATTGTGGACCAGTTGAAGGCGATGGGAGTCCTGGACGAAGCTCTGCTCGACGACGCTGCGAAGCTGGCTCAACAGCAGGGTATAGGTCTGATCCAGGCGCTACTGGTGTCGGGGATGGTGAGCGCTGCTGACATCGCCGCGGCTGTCCAGGCGGCAGGGGAAGCCGCGGCAGCTGGCGGCACGGCTTCGGAGGCCGCGGCGCTCGAACCAGCCGAGGTGGTGCCTGAAGCTCCCGCCGAACCTCCTCCCCAGGCTAGCGCGAGAGCTACGCAGCACGCCCGCGCTACTCGCCGCCCAAGCGCGAGCCTGGATGCCTATGAAGTGGATACAGAGGCTGTACGGGCAGTGCCGCGCGCCCTGGCCGACGAATACTGTGTCCTCCCCCTGCAGATAAGTGAAGACCGGATACTGGTCGCCATGCCTGACGCCGACAACATCTTTGCCCTCGACGCCATCCGCGACCATACCAACCGCCGCGTGGAGGCTGTCGAAGTAGACGAGCGCGAGCTGCGACGCGCTATAGACCACCACTACGGCTTGCTCGCCCGCGACCACATCAGGCTCACCACGCCGACTAAAGACCTATCCGGCTCTGTCCAGGAACAGGCTCCCGCCGCGGGTGCCGCCGTGGACCGCGACCTGCTTCAAATTCTCGACCAGGGCCCGGTCGTCCAGGTAGTCCAGCAGTTGATTACCGACGCGGTACGCATGAATGCTTCCGATATACACGTGGAGCCACGCTCTGACCACGTCCAGGTGCGGGTGCGCGTGGATGGGCGCCTGACGACCGTGGCCAGGCTGCCAAAGTCTCTCCAGCAGGCAACCATCTCCCGCATAAAGATCCTAGCCGAAGAGGACATCACCGAGACCCGCCTGCCCCAAGACGGACGCTTCGCAGCCGTGGTGGACGATAAGGCCATTGACTTGCGCGTCTCGACGCTGCCCACTTACTGGGGCGAAAAAGCGGTCCTGCGAATCCTGGATAAGAGTAAGGTGTTCGTGTCTCTCAGAGAACTCGGCTTCAGACCCGACATGCTTGACGAGTATGAAAAGCTCATACATCTGCCGCAAGGAATGATACTGGTCACTGGCCCTACCGGGAGCGGCAAGAGCACAACCCTTTACGCAACCCTTCACACGATAAAGGACGAAACCAAGAACATCACGACCGTAGAGGATCCCATCGAGTACGAGATTGATGGCATCAATCACACCCAGGTCAACCCCCAGATTGACCTGGACTTCGCCCGCGCTCTGAGGCACATTCTGCGCCAGGACCCCGACATAATCCTTGTCGGTGAGATACGCGACCTGGAGACCGCCGAAATGGCCTTTCGGGCAGCCCTGACTGGCCATCTTGTCTTCAGCACCCTGCACACGAACGATGCGCCCTCGGCCACCACCCGCCTGCGGGACATGGGCGTCGAGCCGTACATTATAGCGTCCTCCTTGGTTGGCATTCTGGCTCAGCGACTCGTGCGCCGTATTTGCTCTCACTGCCGGGAGCAGGTACAGCCGGCGGCGGCTGAGCTGGAGCGGCTGCAGCTCACACCGGAGCAGGCGTCCCGCATTCGTTTCCATCGCGGCCGGGGCTGCCAGTACTGCCGCAACACGGGTTATTCGGGCCGCGTGGCTCTATACGAGCTGCTGGTAATGAACGATGAAATCCGCGATGCCATCGTGCGTGGCGATAGCGCCCATGAGCTGAGGGCCATTGCCTTACGTACCGGCATGAAACCGCTCAAACACGACGGCCTGGTAAAAGTTCACCAGGGCATCACAAGCGCCGCTGAAGTCATTTCGGTAATGTTTGCCGTGGAAGCGTTGTGAAGGACGGCCATTCTTGAAGCGGCTCTGGTCGGTAGGGGAAGTCGCTCACGCAAGTTGCTCACAGAGACCTTCCAGACAAGCCCTACGGGGCGTTGTGTGACGCATGCTGGCCGACTTGGAAGTCGGAAGTAGTCGCCATGCGCCACCCGCCCAGCCACAGAGCTCCGCAGGCCATCAGGCCAAGTGCGAAAATGCCCCAAACCCACCGGCCAAAGCCGAAACGTCGCAGATATGCTGGCCATATGTCTAAGGTGTTACGTAACTCTGCCTTCAGGTCTTCGCTGACCGCTGCCCTGTCAGCGGTACGTTTCAGAGAAGCACGGTCCAGGGGCTTCCAGCGCAAATGCCTCAGGGTGTGCACCGCGCCGAGAATTGGGCTATCGGCCAATCGGTAATAGGTGTCGCTGACACGGCCTCGCTGTGCATCCAATCGGTCCAGGTGTGCCATGTAGAACGCGCCTACGGCCAATACTTGGACAACGAACCCGAGCAGAGCCGCCGTGGTCGCAATAGCCCTGGGCACGGGCTTGCGCTGCATTGCCCAAAGGCCGGATGGGACGACCAGCCAAGTTAGAGGGAGTGCTGCGAAGAGAAACCTTGGCCCCCAGCACCATCCCCCAGACCAGTCGGTCCATGCGCTATACAGCAGGAGATGGTAGCCAAATACTCCTGCCGCAGCCCGGGCAGCAAACCGGTCCTGGTGCCAAAAGCAAGGCCAGCCCCAAAGCGCTATGGCCAAAGGTGGACAGTACAAAAAGACCGACTTGCCAGGAGAAAGAAGCTGCCCGTATAGACCAATGGGCAAACTATAAAGGCTCAGTCGGTTTGGCCCTCCTGGCCATTGCTCGAAAGGCGACCCGAAACGCGCATAGTTGTACCAGGCAAAGAGGACGAAGCTGGGCAACAAGAAGAGACCGTACATCACGGCTGCTCCCCAGCGCTGGCTCGCGCGCCCAGAGGCCGCCGCTGCCGCAGTTCCCAGCACAACAAGGGGCCATACAGCCGGCCGGGTGAGGCCTGCGAACCCTGCCAGGGCCCCGGCAGCCGCCACGGCGGACAGCCGTCCGCCTGCGCGGGCAGCCCAGAGGTAGTAAAAAGCAGCCAGTAGCAACAGGCCAGCCAGAGGCTCGGAAAAATAGTACCGGGCGTAGGGCCACGCAGGCGACGCAGCCGCGAATAGCAAGGCAGCCATGAAAGCGGACCGGGGCTCGTGACCAAGCCGTCGCATGAACCAAAACAGTAGCCCGACGGTGACAGCGGTGACGACGGGACAAAGCAAAGTAACCGCTGCCCTACGGACGAGTTGGGGCGAAGATAGGGACACATAGC
>JANZZA010000179.1 GCA_026419655.1 Armatimonadota bacterium
TGGCAGCGGTCGGGCAGGCCAATGCCTACGCCGGCAAAGTCATGGTGGTTGCATGTGCCCTTGATTTTCACATGCTTGCCGTTGAGGAAAAAGCCCTGGTCGGGGTCGAAGCGAATGGTGCGGATGCCGAAGGTCGTTTCGGTCTCGTCCACGGTCCTGCCACGGACAGAGACAGTGCTGCGCAGCCGGTAGAGATTGGGCGTTTCGATTGACCACAGCGCGGGCTTGAGAAGGTGCGCCGACTGAACGACGTCGGTGCTTTCCAGGCCTTTTAGCGAAAAAGGAGATTGCACCGTGGCGACTGTCCTGCCCGACGGAGTGATTACTTGAGAGATAAGCTCGCCGGAGATGGGTAGAGCAGCGTCGTTGACGACCGTTGTTGTTATGGTGAGAATAGCCTCGTCGGCGCGCCCCTGGTCGCCGCCGGGGACTTCAGAGACGACATAGGTGCCCCAGTGTCCGACGTGGACTGGAGAAAGCTTTGTTAGCCAGACGTGCCGATATATGCCGCCGCCTTCGTACCACCAGCCCTCGAAACCGCTGGCATCTACGCGGACAGCCAGAACATTGCGGCCGCCAAAGTTGGCCGCCTCGGTGACGTCGAAATAGAAGCTCGTATACCCGCTCTGGTGGCGGCCGAGAAGCTTGCCGTTGAGCCAGATGGTGCTGGCGCGGTAGACGCCGTCAAACTCCAGCCAGATGCGCCGACCACGGTCGGAGGCAGACAGGGTAAATTCCTTGCGATACCAGGCCACGCCCACGGGAAGATAGCCATGGTTTCGGTCGGCGGCGGGGTCGTAGGTGCCCTCGACCACGAAATCATGGGGCAGGTCAACCCGGCGCCAGGTGCTATCGTCGAAGTCCGGCGCCGCCGGTCCGCGGGCGATCATGTCAGCGTCCGCCTGAAGCAGCACTCGCCTGTAAAGCCCGCCCGGTCCACCGCCGCTGTTTTGCACCAGTACGGCCACCACATTCGGGCCACCCTCGCGCCAGGCAGAATCCAGCGACACTTCAAAATCCTCGCCCCAGCCGCTATGAGTGCCCACCAGCTTGCCGTTCAGGTAGACCCAAGCGTCGTCGTCAACGCTTCCGAAATACAGGCGCCGCGTCTTGGCAGCTACGTCGGGCAAGCGTGTGCGAAACCATGCAAAGCCCGTGCGGCCGCCGAAAACGTCCTGATTGATAGCCGCTGGCTCCCAGGAGGAATCGTCCATGTCCGGGTCGGCCATCTCGGCAGCCGACGCTTCTCCGCGGTCGTCTGCTTTCCAGTGCCACTCCGTCACAGGCACTCCTGTCACGACCGACTCAAAATCCCCCCGATAAAATCGCCAGTTGCCGTCCATGCGCAACCTCTCGCGGCCGGCTGAGGCCGGGGCACCGAGAGACAGACACGCCAGAAACAGCCAGCAGTATGTGAGAAACCGCCGCACGCTGGTCACCCCCAGCAGCGCAGGCTTGTTTGTGCGGCGAAACTTTCAGCCAGTAGCGGAATAATCCTTCAGCCGCAGGCATAACGGGAATCAGCGACGCGCAGCAGGTGGGGTAGAACATGACGGGGAAAACAATGCAAACATTGCTCAAGCGAGGGCGCGACCGTGAGCAAAGTATTTTCCCTCGAAACTGCACGAGACCAACTAAAGTTTGATGCCACGAGCGGGAGGCTGATCTCGCTAAAGTGTAAGAACAGGCCGAGGCGGGAGCTTGTTGTTTCACATCCCGAAGACCCTGCTTTTGTGCTCCAATACTTCAGCCCAATGCGCGAGTACCAGATGCTCAGTTCTCACGACGCCGAGACAACGACCATCAGCGTGTCCGACGTCCGCGGTCGGCGGAGACTGGTGATGGATTTTGGGAAGATAGGCGGGCTTGATGTGCACGTGAGGGCGGAAGTTGAAGCCGCCGCCGACTGGGAAAGTAGCTACTGGCGGATCGCGGTCAACAACAGGGCGGGCTTGGAGATAGTGGACGTGCAATTTCCCATCGTCGTCGCGCGGTGTCCCATGACCGGAGAGCCGGGGACAGGCACAGTGGTGCTCCCGCAGTATATGGGGCCTGTCTCTTATACACATCT
>JANZZA010000212.1 GCA_026419655.1 Armatimonadota bacterium
GCCCGATACGGCACAGGGGATAATGGGTACGCCGGCTCTCGCGGCCACCATGGCCGGGCCTAGTTCTCCTTCCTGGATGGTGCCGTCAGGGCTACGAGTACCCTCCGGGAATATGAGCACGAGATGGCCGGCGGAGACCAGCTCTATGGCCTTGCGTATGGCAAAACGGTCTGGTGTGCCGCGCTCGACGGGGTAGGCGAAGACGTTGTAGATGAGCCAGCCGAAGACAGGCACCTCGAAAAGCTCTCACTTAGCCATAACGGGGGACGGGCGCGGTAAGGCGGCACCAACGTAGGGCGGGTCCAGGTGACTGTTGTGGTTGGGGGCTATGATGGCTCCGCCCTCGCGGGGCACGTTTTCCAGACCGCTGACCTCAAGCCCGCCGAGCAGGGGGGCAGCTACCCATTTCGTCAGAGCCCAACCCGCCCGGTAGAGAACCCGACGGGGCCAAGTAAAAGCCGCTGGCTCGCGCCGCTTCCAGTGCCAGCTTCGCCCTCGCTCATCGGCCACGCTTGCGGCGTACCTCCTCAACCAGCTCCAATGCCCGGGCCAGCATCTCGCGGCGGCTGAGGTGAGTGTCGTCGAGCAGCACGGCGTCCTCGGCGGGTTTAAGAGGATTGATGGCCCGGGTGCTGTCGCGGCGGTCGCGCTCTATGGTCTCCGCCAGGACTGCCTCGTAGGGCCGCGAGATTCCTCTTTCCCGCTGCTGGCGCCACCGTCGCCTCGCACGCTCTTCCGGCGAAGCGACGAGGAAGATTTTGAGGTCCGCGTCGGGCATCACGACGGTGCCAATGTCGCGGCCTTCCATCACAACGCCCTCTACTTGCGCTAGCGCCTTCTGCGCTGCCACCAGCTCCTGCCGGACCTCGGGTATCGCCGACACAGGAGACGAAAGCCGCTCCACCTCGGGGCTGCGGACAGCTTCGGTCACGTCTTCGCCATCCACCAGCAGCCTGAACTGGTCATCCTGCCATTCAAACTGAAACTCCATCTGGGCCGCTATTTCAGCAATACGTTTGCGGTCTGCTTCCTCTTGCACGTCCAGGCCTGCCTGCAAGGCCTTATAGGCCACGGCGCGGTACATGGCACCAGTGTCAACGTATATATAGCCCAGCTCGCGGGCCAACTCGCGGGCGAGGGTACTCTTGCCTGCTCCAGCAGGGCCGTCTATGGCAATGCGCAATTCCCTATCTTCAGCAGAAGCCTGGCTCATAGCATCCTCACATTCGCGCCCAAGCTAGCAAGGGTTTCGGCGAAGCTGGGGAAGGAAGTGCCCACTGCCTCGGCGCCTTCGACAACCGTCTCGCCGTCCGCCACGAGGCCAGCCACCGCCAGAGCCATGGCAACACGATGGTCCATTTCGGCCTTCACTTGGGTGCCTCGTAGCGGCGTGGGGCCCCGGATTACCCAGCCGTCTTCAGTTTCCATGATGCCAGCGCCCATGGCCCGCAAGTTCTCGGCCATGGTCGCTATGCGGTCCGACTCCTTGATGCGAAGTTCCTTCGCCTGCCGCACCACCGTCTCACCTTCGGCTTGCGTTGCCAGAACGGCCACCAGCGGCAACTCGTCAATGG
>JANZZA010000319.1 GCA_026419655.1 Armatimonadota bacterium
AGCCACCGGGACAGAATTACTTGCTGGCGCCACCAGACCCCTTGACCTGCGCACGGATTCGGGCAGTGCGTTTACCGCCTCAGCGGCCCGCGCTGCCCGCCTGGGTGCGCTTGTCCTCGATGGCCAGTGGGATTTCCGCATTGAGGGCGGCGAGTGGCAAAAGCTCACCGTTCCTGGAGCCTGGGAAGACCAGGGCGTCACCCAGGTCACGCCCAACGACCCCGACCCGGGCTGGAAGCCGTACAACGGCAACGGCTATTACAGGCGCGCTTTCGACCTGCCGGAGAACCTTCGCGGCAGGGGCCTGGTGCTCGTTCTTCAGCGAGTGGACGACTGGGACGTGGTGACGCTCAACGGCCGGGAAATTGGGCGGACGGGCCAGGAAGTGACGGACTGGTGGGCCGTGCCGCGCCGCTATCCCGTCCCGGCCGATGCCCTCAAGCCTGGCGACAACCTCCTGGAGATAAAGGTTTATGACCGTGGCGGCGAGGGTGGGCTGCTTGGCTCGGTGATACTCATGCCCGCCGATCTTGTGCCGGAATGGGAAAAGCCTCTTCGGCTGGCCTCGGCGCAGCTACAGGTCGAGGGTGGCCTGGCGCAAGTGACGCTGACCTACGACGCGCCAGGCTGGCAGGTCAGCGAGGTCTACGAGGTAGCGGTTGAGGGGCCGGGCTTCCTGTCCCGGCGGGTTGTTCTCGTGCCGGGCGAAGAGGCGGGCCGGGAAGTGATCCGTGGTGGTGAGCTGGAGCTTGGCCGGCTTGGTGCCCAGGTGGTCGCCGAGGGACAGCTTGCCGTGCCCTACACCTGGCCGCCGGTGCTGGGGCCGCTCTCAGATTTCGCCCGCGCCGGCGACGTGGGTCTCCATTGCGGCAGCGCCGTCACGGGCGTAGGGATTTGCTTGCCCAGCCGCGATTTGGCCTTTGCTGTGGGCCAGTACTGGGAGCAGGACTGGAATACCTTCTATTGTCGCGGCCGCGACGGCGCAGTGACCCTCGGCGGCGACTTTCAATGCGAGGGCCGCTTGAGGCCCGGCCTCCGCATCCCCATGGGTGGCCAGTTCATTCTCGTCAGCAACAGCCCCTCGGCCGACTGGCGCGCTGCAACCAGGGCCATTGGCGACGGCTGGCGCAAACTGGGCTTCACCAGACCGCCTCTCCCCCACTGGGCTGAGAGCATCGCCCTCTATTCCGCCTATCCGGGCGGCACCATGGGCGGCAACCTCGCCGACCTCCGCGACCCGTCAGGAAAAGAGCCGCCCTTGCAAACCTTCCGCCGCCTCCAGCTCCCCATCCTCAAGCGCCTGGGCATAAATGCCATCTGGTTACTGCCCATCTGGCCGGGCCTTTACGGTCCAACGGACTACTTTAAGATTGACCCGTCCCTTGGCAGCCTCGACGATTTCCGTGCTTTCGTCCAGGACGCCCATTCAGCCGGCATCCGGGTGCTCTGCGACCTGATTCCCCATGGCCCGCAAGAGGTCAGCGGGTTGGCCCAGGAGCGCCCGGAGCTGATTGCCCGCCACGAGGACGGCTCGATTCTTTACTGGTGGGGGTGCCTGTGTTGCGACTACGCCCATCCCGGCTGGCATGACTACATGGCTCGCGTGGCCACCTACTGGATGCGCGAGGCCGACATTGACGGCTACCGGGTGGACTGCGCAGGCGGGGCGCCGCAGAACTGGCGCCCCTACGGCGATAATCTGCCTTCCTGGTCAGGCCAGTGGGGCGGCCTGCGGATGATGGAAAAGGTCCGTGCCGAGATGGAAAAAGTAAAGCCCGACTGTGTGCTCCTGGCCGAGGCCGCTAATCCGCCAATGCTCAGCCAGGCCCAGTACATCTACGACTGGCCCACCGAGACCGTCCTGTTTCACATCCTGGACACGCCGCGGGAGGAGTGGGTGGCTGGCCTGCGCACGTGGCTGGAACTTCAGCGGCTGGCCCTTCCAGAGGGCGCGGCGAGGGGCCTCATGCGCTTCACCGAGAATCACGACCAGCTCCACAGCGTCTGGCAGCTCGGCCCCGATCTTGCCAGGCCCATCTGGGCCTTATGCGCCCTCGCCGAGGGCTTCCCCCTCCTGTATCACGAGCAAGAGGTCGGCTTTGAGGACTTCTGGGCCGACCTTCTGGCCGTCCGGAAGGCCTTGCCGGAGCTTCACCTGGGCGCGGCGGACTACGTTGGCGTCACTTGCGACAAGCCCGATGTCCTGGCCTTCTCGCGCACGTATCAGGGGCGCGCCAGCCTTGTGGTCATAAATTTTTCCGGCACGCAGCAGGAGTGTGATCTCACCTGGCCGGATGCCCCGAAAGGACTGACCCGCGCGGTGGCCTTTCCGCATAGAGAAAGGGTCAATCTAGGGGCGGAAAAGGGCGTGAAAGTGCGGGTTTCGGTGCCAAAAGGTGGGTGGCGAGTGGTGGCCCTGCGAGCCGAGGGTGAAACAGTTTCAGTGTCTGAGACGGGCTTTGAGCCAAGGCCCCTGGGGCCCCAGCCGGTCACCTGGCAGG
>JANZZA010000321.1 GCA_026419655.1 Armatimonadota bacterium
TGCGGGCAGCCTAACAGGACCAAACCTGGCTCGTGGGAGAAACCTATACCAGGCTGCTGTCAGCCCGCAGCTCGCAGAAGTACCCCTCGAAGGGTCGCAACGGCACCCAATGTAGCAGCCTGCAGGCTCCTGGTCAACTCCTTGGTTCAAAAGCGGGAGTATTCGGTTTTCTACGGACATTCTTGCAAAAGTCGTTTTCCCGGCCGCCAGAGGAAATCGCACGTAGAAGATCAGCAGTATATCGTTGCGCAGTTTCCTCGGTTTGGGGTAAGGCGACACCAGGTTTTGCAAAAGTCTCCCTCGAAAAGGGTTGTACATCAGCCCTCTTCCCAGACTTTTCCCTACAGTTCCTGCAGTGCTTGCTCGCGGACGCAGCAAGGGTGTCGTTCGGTGGAACCTTCCCCACGGGATGGCGCTACGGTGCCAACGGGTGCGGCATCGTGGGAATGTCAGCTCATGCCTAGCTGGTTCATTGGGGGGCCGGTCCTGCCTGTGCCCACCGCGGTCCAGTCAGACGCAGGAAAAGCCCTGAGCATGCCAAATAGTCCGCAGGGGTGCTTCGATGACGCAGCTCGTCCTGCTCTGTGTGGCGACGGCTTGGGCCTTCGGCGTACCGGAAACCGACCCAGCTATTCGGCCCGTGGTCTGCCTGAATGGGAACTGGCAGTTTCAGCCGGCTGATGACGAGCTGACCTTTCCGCCCTCCGGCCAGTGGGACCCGACGCCCGTTCGCATCCCCAGCCCCTGGAACGTTAATGGCTTCAGCAAGGGCGACGGTGGCGACTTCCGATGCTTTCCCAGCTACCCAGAAGAATGGGAGAAGGTCCGCTGTGCCTGGCACCGGCGCATTTTTTCCGTTCCGGCTCACTGGCAGGGCAGGCGTGTCTTCTTGCGCTTTGAGGCTGTGAATTACTGGGCCGACGTTTACGTCAATGGCCGCAAGTGCGGCAGCCATGAGGGCGGCTTCACGGCCTTTGAGATTGATATTACCGAGGCCGTTCGCTTTGGCGCCGACAATGAGCTTATCGTTGGGGTGAAAGACCGCAGGCTTTTCGACATCAACGGCCGCACGCCCTATGCCTGGGGGTCTTTTTGGGGCGAGTGGATTCTGGGAATCTGGCAGGACGTTTATATGCTTGCCCGGCCGGCGGTGCACCTCGCAAACCCTTTTGTTATCACTCGCCTGGAGGGCCGGCGGCTGCGGATTGAGGCTGAGGTCGTCAATGCCGCGGGCGCGCCGGCTCGCTTGCGCTTCGACGCCATAGTTTCCCCCTGGGCTGACGGGCGGTGGCGGCAGGCCCGGCCGGCCTTGCGCCTGAAAGCCGTGGAGATTGAAGTTCCCCCTGGCACTTCTCGTAGTGCCGTATTAGAAGCTGCCTGGCCCGATGTAAAACTCTGGTGGCCGCACGACCCGCAATTGTACGTGGCTTCTCTGCGGCTCCTGAACGCCTCTTCAAAAAGCGGTCAGCAAGAGGCGGTATCGGATGAGCTTCCCGTCCGCTTTGGTTTTCGTGAGTTCAGAATCGGCCCGGGCGGCCGCAAATTCACCCTCAACGGCCGCACCTGGACGGGCCGCGGCGACGCCTGGCATTTCATGGGCATCCCTCAGATGTGGCCCGAGTTCGCCCGCGCCTGGTACTCCATGGCCCAGGGTATCAACATAAACATCATCCGCCTTCACGCCCAGGTCTACCCCGAATACTACCTCGACGTGGCCGACGAGATGGGGATGCTTATCGTTGACGAGACGGCGCTTTGGGGGTCAGCGGGCAACTTTTGTTATGACGAGGGTTTTCGGCGCCGCGCTGTCGAGCATGTGCGCGAGCTTGTCCTTCGTGACCGCAACCACCCGTCGGTGGTGCTCTGGAGCGTAGGCAATGAGATTGGCTGGATGTCGCCGCCGGCAGCGGGAGTAAAAAGCCAGGATGAGATTTTCCAGCTTTTCGCCGACCTGGCCGCCGAGATGAAGCGCCTGGACCCGACCCGCGAGGTTAGCTGCGACGGCGACGGTGATTTAGGTGGCCGTCTGCCGATATTCAGTCTCCATTACCCCGGTCCCAATCCACCTGACGTCAAGGGCAAAATCTTCACCATCGGCGAGAGCGGCCAGATGTTTTATTCCGAGCCGCGCCTGTGCGCCTACCGTCTCGGCGACCGCGTCTACCTCAGCAACAACGACCGCCTGGAAGCCGTCGGCCTGGAAATGGCCGACCTCATCGAGGGCCATCGCCGTTGGGCCGCCTACACTACTCCCTTTAACGTGCAGTGGTATGGCCTCCAGCCCCTGCCCATGGATTGCCGCTTCACCTACGACCGCCTCGACACGCCCGGCGTCAAGCCGGAGCGCATCGGCCCGTACTCGACCGGCCTCAACGCCGGCCGCGACCCCAAACTTCCGCCCTTTATCCCCAACCCGGTCTATCGCCACGTGGCCGATGCCTTCGAGCCGCTGCGCTTCTTCATCGTCGAGCGCGGCGTCTCGGCCTACGTCCCCGACCGGTTCGTCCGCCACGTGGCTGTCCATAACGATACCATGGACGACGCTGCCCTGGAGCTGCGCTGGAATCTGGCGACCAGGACTCGCCCCCTGGCCCGTACCAGCACAACGCTCCGCCTTGCCGCCGGCGATTGGAAACAAGTCGAGCTGCGGCTTCTTCTGCCTGGCCTTGACCGCCCCACTGTGGCCGAGAGCACCATGGAGCTACTTGCCAGCGGACGCACGGTCTATACC
>JANZZA010000339.1 GCA_026419655.1 Armatimonadota bacterium
CGGCCTTCGGGCGGTGGACGGAGCTGGGCCTGACCAACTTTTCCGGTACCGTCCGCTATGTCCTGAAGGTGCCTCTTCGAGCCCAGCAGGCCGAAGAGGAACTGTGGCTGCACCTTGGCCGGGTGGAATATGCTGCCGCTGTTTTTGTCAACGGCGCCTACGCGGGCACCGCTCTCTGGCCGCCGTACGAGGTAAGGCTTGCCGGGCTGCTCAGTGCGGGCGAGAACGAAGTGGTGATTGAGGTCTCTAACACGCTGGCGCAGCAGGTTCTGCTGCCCGAAAACATAAAACAGGCGCAGGAGCACGGCTGGGACAATCCCTACTGGCACCGGACACTGGAATGGCACAAGGAGAGCCTGGGCGGCGGTCTGCTTGGGCCAGTGGTAGTCCTGGCATATCGAAAGTAAGCGCACCTATTGCTGCGCCCTTGGCTTGCCGGAGGCTTCCTGGTCGAGCAGCCACGGAAGCTGAGGGCGCATATGCAAAGACAGACTCTATCGGGTGAAAACCTTTGAAAGGGGTTATCCCCTTGGCCCCCTTCCCGAATTTTCTAGTGCAGTTGGCATCAGACACCCACTGAGCGGCGTGTGTCGGGTGTGTACGCAAAGGACGGACAGTAGTATCCTGGTCAAATCACACGGAGAGGCTGCCGCGCACATCAAAGAGTATAGGGGGCGCGATGATGAACACCGACATCAAGGTCAAGGAAATTGAAGTTCTCCTTGAGCCGGTAAAGGCGCGGATCCCGCTTAAGTTCGGCGGGGTGGTGATGGATTCGGCTCTTCTTTGCAAGACGCGGGCTGTAGTCGAGACACAGGATGGCAAGCGGGGCGAGGGCTGGGGTGCAATGTTCCTGGCGGACTTTTGGGCATGGCCAACCCCGAAGGTGCCCCATGAGACCCGCGAGGCCATAATGAAGCGCATCGCGCAGGGCTACGCCGATATGCTCGCCGCTTATCCCGACTACGCCCACCCAATAGACATCTTCTGGGACCTGGAGCCAGAGTTGAAAGTTCTCGGGGGGCGGGCCAGCCAGGCCGAGGGTGCAGCCGAGGAAATGCCCTTCCTGGGCACTCTGGTATGTGCCTCCCCCTCAGATGCCGCTCTCCACGACGCCTTCGGGATGGCGAATAACATTGACACCTACCTCGGCTATGGGCCCGAGTTTATGCACGACCTGAGCCGTTACCTGGGCGAGGAATTCAGGGGGCGCTACCTTTCCGACTTCATCCGCCCGGAATATCTGCCCGAAATCGAGGTCTTCCACCTGGTGGGCGGCCTGGACAAGCTCACGCGGGGAGAGCTTGACGATACCGACCCTGACGACGGCATGCCATCATGTTTGGAGGACTACATCGCGCGCGACGGCGTGTTCTGCCTGAAAGTAAAACTCCGTGGCAATGACCTGGACTGGGACATAGAGCGGATGATAGCCGTCCACGATGTGGCAGAGCCAGCCCTTGCCCGCCTGGGCATCCGCGAGCTTTACCTCACCGCCGACACCAACGAGATGTGCGAGAGCCCTGACTATGTCATCGAGATGCTGGCCAAGGTGCGCGAGCGCCGTCCCGCAGCCTTCGAGCGGACGCTGTACATCGAGCAGCCCACAGGCCGCGACCTGGCTGCCTTGGGCCATGATATGCGCCCTCTGGCTAAAATCAAGCCCGTCCTGGTGGACGAGAGCCTCACGGACCTGGAAAGCTTCTCCACAGCCATCGAGCAGGGCTGGTCAGGAATAGCCCTGAAGGCGTGCAAAACCCAGTCGGCGGCCCTCGTCATGGCTGCTAAGGCGCGCGCAATGAACATTCCCTACACCGTCCAGGACCTGACAAACCCCAGCCTGGCGCTGCTCCATTCGGTAGGCCTGGCCGCGCGCCTGTACACCATCAAGGGCGTCGAGGCCAACAGCCGGCAGTTTTTCCCGGCGGCTACAACCGCAGCCGAGAAAACCGTCCATGCAGGCATATTTTACGTCCGGCGCGGCTATGCTAATACGTGGAGCCTTCAGGGACCCGGGTTGGGTTTTCAGATGAACCGTATCAGAGCGCTTGGTGGGTAAAGGCTCTACGGCGGATGAATGTACGCTAAGTCGGCGTGCGTGTGGGGGTCCGTGCCAGCCCCGCGTTCCGACCCGGTGAATGTACGGGAAGTCGGTGGCTAAGGAGGAAGCCGCCCAGGGTGGTATCTCGGGCTGGTGCACGCGCGCGAAGTCGGTGGGTTTGGCAACATTCGTGCCGGCCCTGTGCGCCGGTCCAGTGCATGTACGGGAAGTCGGTGGATGGTGAGGCACTCTTGTCGGCCCCGAACCCTGGGCCGGCGGATGTACGGGAACAGGAAGTGAGCCATTGGCTATAGTGCACGTACCAGAGCCGCTGCGCCGGGCTGCCGGCAAACCGGAGGCGCTCAGTATCCCCGGCAGCACGGTCCGCGAAGTGCTGAAAAACCTTGCGGCGCAATGGCCGGAGTGTAGCAGAGCACTTTGGGCAGACGAAGAGCGGCTGGCAGCTGGCGTGGCAGTGTTCGTGGGCATAACACCTATCCGCGTGCTGGGCGGCCTCAATGCTGCTATCGAGGAGGGCGCTGAGGTGTTTGTCTTGCTGCCTTTGCTGGTGGGCGGATAGGCCCCAAGGCCCTTGGGGAACTCGCCGGCGCCAAACCCGTCCAATACGTTAGGGTACAGCGTAGACAGCAAGGCAGATAGACCAGACGGGCGCTGGGGACCGGCAGGGGATGGAAATGAGAGTGATGCGCCACACAATCGTAGCTGTGCTTGTCGCCTGCCTCCTGGTGACGGCGACGAGTGAGTCTGCTTTGGCCAAGAAATGGGACCCAAAGAAGGAGCGCGAGCTTGGCCAGCAGGTGACCGCCGAGGTCGAGAAACACTACAAGCGCTATGAGGACCCGGAGGCCCTTAAGCGCATCCAGGACATAGTCGCTGCAATCGTCCCGCACACGCAGCGACCCGACGTCCAGTATGACATAAGGCTCCTCGATACCAAAGAAGTCAATGCCTTCAGTATTCCTGGCGGGTTCATCTACGTCACCAAGGGCTTGCTGGAAGCCGTCCAGTCCGACCACGAGCTGGCCGGAGTAATAGCCCACGAGATTGCTCACAACAGCCATTATCACGCCCTCGTCCAGGCTGAACGCTCCCGCAAGCTATTTATGGGCGCTCTTGGAGCCGCCTTGGCCGCAATAATTCTCGGCGCCGGCTCGGACGTGGTTGCCACCACTGCCCAGGCAGGCCTGTATGTCCGCCAGGGCGTGCTATCGCGCTACTCGATTGACATGGAAAGAGAGGCTGACCGCGACGCGACCCGATACCTTCTTGCCAGCAACTACAATCCCGTAGGCATCCTCACGTTCATGGAGCGACTGGCCCGTGACGAGCGCCGAACCATGCCCCCGGATGCCGGCGTCTTCCAGGACCACCCGCTCGGCTACGAGCGCGTGGCCATGCTCATCAACGAGCTGACGGCCGCCGGAGTAGTCATCAACCGGCGCGCCACGATCAACTGGCGCAAACCCGAGGTTAAGGAGGTCGAAGTGCCCGGCCGCGAGGAAAAGGCCCCCGCAGTAGTTTGGTGGGACCGGACTATTTTTGTTTTCATCGGGCCAGACGCAGAGGCGGAAAGGGCTCGGGCTGCAGATTTCAATGAGCGGCTGACAGAAGCCCTGGCTAGGGGAGCTGGCCGCGCTCACTTCGCTATTGACCAGATAGAAGACGGCGTGGCCCTGCTGGCCTATGGAGAGCCCTTGCTAGTAGTGAAGGCCGAGGACGCTGCCGCCCACGGCAAGGAGCCTGCCCTCCTAGCCCGCGAGACCCTTGAAGCCATCTATGCTGCTCTGGCCCAGGAACGCTTCGCCTACGAGCTATAAGGAGCTTTGCGCCAGTCTATTTCTTGATTGCTTCGCGAACTACGTCCATCGCACCAGCCAAGAGACGGCGGGCTGTGTCAAAGGTATCTGCCTCGGCCACCACCCTTATCACCGGCTCAGTGTTGGACGGACGCACATGCAACCACGACCGGTCTGGCCAAAGCACCTTTATGCCCTCAGTCTCGTCCACGTGGCCCTGGTCGGCATAGCGACTGCGCAGCGCCAGGAGAACCTGCTGTACCTTGGCTACAGGACACTCGATTTTGTCCTTGACAATGGCCGAGGGGCGGAAGCTTTCGGCAATCCATGCGCTGAGGGTCCGGCCAGAACGGGCTAGACCATCGAGGATGAGGGCCATGGCGCGATGGCTGTCGCGGCAATAATGCACGCGCGGATCAATGACACCTCCATTCCCCTCGCCGCCAAAAACCCAGTCCGGCTCTGCGGTCAAGCCAGCGGCGATGAACTTGGCGGCCTCTTGCTTCATAGCCTCGACCACATTGATTTCCCCGACGGGCGTGCGGCGCACGAAGCAGCCGTAGCGCTGGGCCACCTCGTCAATCATGCGGCTGGTGGAGAGGTTGGCGACCAGCGGTATAGGAGCCCGGCGCGCAGCGACTGCTTCGGCGGCAAGCGCCAGGGTATACTCCTCGCCCACGGCCATACCTCGCTCATCCACTATCGCCAGGCGGTCGGCGTCGGCATCTTGCGCTAGCCCCAGGTCGGCCCCGTGCTCCCGCACGGCAGCGGCCAGCCCGTCGAGGTGGGCAGGCACAGGCTCCGGCGGGTGGGCAAACAGGCCGGTGGGCTCGCCATTAATCACGACTACCTCGCGGCACCCAAGCTCTCTGAGGAGCCGCGGCGCCATGACGGCTCCTGCGCCGTTGCAGCAATCCAAAACCACACGCAAACCGGCTGCCCGGATAGCTTCGGCGTCTATGTCCGCGACGACGGCGCCAAGGTGCTCCTCGACAGCGTCCCCGCCCGGCACCGACAGGCCGACTTGGGCCTCGGGCGCCAGGGCAAACTCTCCCTGGTGGTAAATGTCCAGCAGCTCCTCGGCCTGGTATGGCCGCAGGAAAATGCCATCCCCGCCGATGAACTTAAGGGCGTTCCACTCTTGTGGATTATGAGAAGCGGTGATGGCTATACCGCCGTCGAAATCATGGCGGGCCACGGCCAACTGAAGCGTCGGGACGGGAAGTACGCCAAAGCACCGCACCTCGCAACCACAAGCCAGGAGACCACCGATCACAGCGGCCTGGACCATCTCCCCGGACGGGCGGGTATCCCGTCCTACCGCCACTCGTCCGCCCTTTACGTAGGTCCCAAAAGCCTGAGCAAAGCGCACCACAAGTCCCGGGGTTAGCGAGTCGCCGACCACTCCCCTCACACCACTTATGCCCGTCTTTAAGGTCATGACCTTGTCCATCGCCGATTCCTTGAAATCACCTGACAAGCCGCTCGCTGCGCCCACGCTATAGCACGCTCTGCCGCACTATGGCTGCAAACTGCCCGGCCAGATCCTGGGCCGCCGCAGGCTCACGGTGTTCTGCAATCACGCGGATCAACGGCTCGGTCTGTGACGCCCGAACGTGCACCCACCGGCCCTCGCCTGAATACTTGACGCCGTCGTCAAAGTTAACCGCCACCGCCCACTCAGGCGGCGGCAGCTCTCTTATGCGTTCAAGGGCGCCGTAGGCTCGCTCAGTAGGGCAAGGCACGGCTATCTTGACGATGTGATACTTCGGAACAAGCTGGGCGACCATGTCCGAGGCGCTCATACCGGACTTCGCCAGCAGCTCAAGTATATGACCCATAGCGGCCATCGAGTCATTGGCGTAGTTGATGCGCGGCAAGAGGACACCGCCACTGCCCTCGCCGGCCACGGCTGCGCCATGGTTGAGAGCGGCTTCGGCGATGTGGGCCTGGCCGACCTTGGTGCGCACGACCGACCGGCCGTGACGGACAGCAATGTCGTCCACCGCCTGCGTGGTGCACACGTTTGTCACTACAGGGCCAGGGTCACCGCGGGAAAGAACCATCTCCTCGACCAGGCAGATAGTAACCTCCTCGCCTGGCACCGACCCGTCCTCACATACAACGCCCAGGCGGTCGCCGTCGGCATCGTGGCCAAAGCCGATATGGGCACCGGTGGCTCGCACCAGGGCCCGCACTTGCCCCAGATTGCGGGCACTCGGCTCTGGACCATGCGCCAGGCCTAGCTCCGTGTCCGTGTTTATGGCTACAGCTTCGCAGCCCAGAGCCTCCAGCAGTTGCGGTACGAAGTCCGAGCACGCGCCATTGACGCAGTCTACCGCCACCTTGAGTCGCGCTGCCGCGATTGCCTCACGGTCTACTTGAGACAGTATCGTCTCAACGTGCCGCAAGGGGGCTCGCGGGTCCGTCGCCACCGGCCGCAACTGACTCCAGGTGGCCTTGGTGAACTCTCCCTGGTGATAAATGTCTAGAAGCTGGCTGGCTTCGCCGGGATTGAGAAAGAGGCCGTCGCCGCGGATGAACTTGAGGGCATTCCAGCGCTCGTCATTATGGCCGGCCGTGACGGCAATGCCGCCAACAGCGTCGGACGTGCGGACGGCAAGCTGGAGGGCGGCCGTCGGGCACACGCCCAGGTCAACCACCTCGCAGCCCGTCCCCAGAAGGCCAGCAATGACGCACTGGGCAACCATCGGGCCTGAGCGACGGCTGTCCCGGCTCACCAACACGCGGCCCGGTCCAAGATAAGTGCCAAAGGCCCCCGCAAAACCCACCGCTATGTCGGGCGTCAGGGCCACGCCGACAATCCCACGCACTCCCCCAATGCTTATACGCAATTGCCTCATATCCCCGAAGGTACCCTTTCCATGACTGACTGGCAGCACCAGAAACTGTCCAGCCAAGCCAGTGTACACCGAATCGCCTCTTCTGCTCAGCTCCGGGCTAGGAGGAACAGCACTCAGGCCGGTTGGCCGCCACCCTGTTCCAGGGCGGTCAGTCTTGCTTGGACCTCATTCAACCGCTCGTAGATAACCTCCAGGTAGCGTAGCATGACTTCGGTTTCATACTCTACCTGTACCGTAGTCTCGTACTCCTGGGCGGCCCGCATCTCCGCATGGCGGCCCAGAAGGTTCTGGCCAACCATTATTAACGGCATCAGGTGAATCTGAAGTACATTCGAGATGAATAGCCAGACAAGAAATTGCCAGGGCTGGTCAAATACGTGGCCCCAGTGAAACCTCTGGGCAAGCACATTCCAGCCCATCCAGAGAGCGGTCCAGGCGAGAATGACGACGAAAAAGCCCATGCTGCCGACGTGGCGGGTGATCCACAGGGCAAGGCGCTCCATGGGGCTAAGAGTAGCCTCATGCTGGACGTTTGCGCTCTCGCGTTTCCTGCGTCGGCTCTTGACCTCCTGGACGGTAGGCAGCATTAGACGCTCGGATGCACCGTGGCAATCCATGAAGTGTCCCCCCTGGTTAGTGCATGCTGCCACCCAGGGCGCCGCATTGCTCGCCGGCACTAGCGCTCGACTTCCACGCGAAGGCCTGGGCCCACTGCCACGATGTGGCCTCTGCCGCCGGCAGCATCAATAGCGGCCTTAACCTCGGCCTGCCGCCCCGGTGCGTAGGCAAACATGCACCCGCCCATCCCTGAGCCGTTGAGCTTGCCCCCCAGCGCCCCGGCCTCCACGGCCGCCTCGATCAGCAGGTCCAGCTTCGGGTGCGACACGCCAATGCCGTCGCGCAACTGCCGCTGGTGCTCCAGAAGCATCTTTCCCAGCCGCCGCTGAGCCTCTTCGTCCAGCACTGACCGGGACAATAGCCGCCGGGCTTCCCGGCACAGGTCCCGGTTAATGAACTGCGCCCTCACCACCCGCGCCGCGTCCTCGGGCAGGCGGTCCAGGTAGCGCTCCACTACACCCAGAGGGGTGCGCCGGATGCTGAAGTCGGGAACTATCTCTGCCAGCATGGCGAATCCCGTGTTGGCTGCTTCGCGCGACCGCCGCAAAGTGTCGGTGGTCTCCTTGGGCACCAGAGACTCACCGAGCACGAAGCCATCCAGCTCCGCGGCTAAAGGCTCAACGCTGATCGGTTCGCGACAATCAATGTACAGCAGGCCGCCCACCGCAGAGGTGTAGTGGTCCATCATGCCGCCCGGCTCACGAAACTCAAGGACCTCTGCGCGGTGGGCATAGCGGGCAATATCTTCGCGCGAGTGAGGTACGTCGCCGCGCTGGGTCGCCAGTAGGAAGGCCACCCAGGCCACGGTAAGCGCGGAAGAGCTTGATGTGCCGGCGTTTATGGGGATCGTGCCGGTGATAGTTACATCGTAGCCCTGGCTGATACGCAGCCCCTCGCGGAGAAGGATATTGGTGGCCGAACGGATGTAATCCCGCGGGCCACGGTACGACAGCTCTTCCCCGGCTGGAAACTCATCCCGGTCATTCACGTCGGGCATGTTGATGCGAAACACACCTTCGTCGTTGGGCACGCCCACGACCGTTATAGTAAGGTCCACTGGCACCGCAATAACCGCCAGCCCGAGGAAATCCTGATGCTCGCCGAAGAGGCAAAGGCGGCCAGGAGCGTCAACGATTACCCTTTTCGGCAGCATGGCTTACCACCTGGGGTGACTGACACAACAACGGATCAACAATCGCAAGGGCACTGACGAGTCTATGAGCGTCACCGAGCCGTGTCAACCAAATCCATCCCCACGGGAGTAGTCGGTTTTCTGAGGAAACTGTTGGAAAAGTTTCTGCAGCGCCTCGGAGATGCGCTCCGAGGTAGAAGGTGGGACACACAAATTTATACACTTTTGTGGCCCGTACAAGCTAGCACTGGGTTCTTGGCTGGATCAGCAAGGTGATTCTCCGGGCCTTACTCTTTCTTGCCTGAAACAAAATCCTGAGTAAACTGAATACTCCCGCCGATGCATCCCGGCTTCTGCTAGTGACGCCGAGGAGTTATGATAAACCTCTGCTAAAATACCTGGCGCGAGGACAGCAGCGTCATGTGGGTCATGCGTTTACGATTTCCGACGAGCAGTTGCCCAACCGTCACGGCGAACCATCTCGCTGGGGCCGTTTTGGTGTTGGGCTTACTCGTCTTGGGGGCTGCCGGATGCGCCCGCCACGGTCCTC
>JANZZA010000353.1 GCA_026419655.1 Armatimonadota bacterium
TTTAGTCATGCGCGAGCGGTATGGTTGAGCGACCGAGCTGGGAGCAGAGAGGGAAGCGGCCCCAAGGTGCTTGAGCAGGTCGGGTAGGCAACACGCGCAAGCCGCTGCCATCCCCACGCGGCAGAGAAAATCGCGCCGCGACAGACTGTGCCCACGTTGCCCCACGGCACCTAGCTCCGGCCTCATGTCTGTGGGCTGCCATACCGGGCGCCACGACTGGTTGTCGCCCTGTGGGGCGCCTGTGTCACCTATCAATGCATGCAGGTCGTCCCCGTCCGCCATAGTTCAGACCCTGACCCTTTCAATACGTATTCTATCTATATTCGCACAGCCGAGGGAATGAGCTTCGTCGGCCGCGACAAGCAAATGGGCGGGAGTCGGCTCGCGCTGCCACAGAGACCTCATGCCTGCGGCCTTTCGAAGCTCATCAATAATGCCCGCCACAACAGTGTCTGCCGCCACGGGGTCCGTGGACAGCAGTATGGCGCCGTAGGGCTTTGTCGTGCCGGGCTTGTACGCAGGACCGCCGTCGTAACACACCCGCAGTAAGTCGAAGATCACAAGCCGTTGTTTGCGAGCGATGGTTGGCGCCGCGGCTACGTCCGCAATGGCCGTCGAAAGGTCGGGATAGTGGAGTTTGTTAGGATTGCGTATTGAGCCGAAATGGTTTTTAAGGGCACCGGATATGCCACAGAGGTCGTGGTCCTTTGCCACAGGGACGTTGATAATCGCAGAGGCCCACTTGCTGACGATCATGCTGAACCAGGTCCCAACCTCACCTGTGACTGTCACTTCTTCGTCATAACCCACTTCGTCTGTGCCGACGCAGAGTACGCCCTGCGGGGCGGACGAACGCGGATAGCCGGCTTCCTCCAGTTCTGCGCCCGTGCGGTCGTAAATCCACACCCGGGTGGGGGGATGGCCCGCTGCCAGAAGCTCCGCCACGATGGCCTGCGTGAGAGCGGGGGAAGAGGAAAGGGCCGGCCCGGCGATACAGTTGACTTTGATAGCAATGCAGTCTCGCGGATGGAAGAATCGCTGCCAGGCGTCAGCGCCCGACTTCCCGCAGAGGGCTTCAATGCCCGCGGCCAGACCGCGCCGCAGCGACGATGCATCCGGTGGGCTTTTCCAGTCCTCGCACGTAACCAAAACGACGCTGGCGGTTTTGTGCGAGCCTGCCTTCTCCGGTGAGGGTACGGAGTCAGCCACGGCCTTTGCTGCTGCCACGCCACCGGGGGCTGTCGGGCCGGTCCGTGAGCAACCGGCCAGTCCCACTAGACCGTAGCCCAGTCCCTTGAGAAATTGTCGTCTGTCCATCGTTGGTCAGGCCGGCAGTGTGCTGATGTCGCAACCAGCGCAGCGTAGGAAGGTTTTGAGTAAGAGAAACCGATGACGCATGGGAAAGTCAGAAAGGCTTCCGGGCTGGCGCAAACCCTTTGAAAAAGGGTCCTCCCCCAGACCCCCTTCCCAAACTTTTTCGTGTTGTTTCCGCTCCTTCTGCCTGACGGAAGGCTCACTGTGCCCGCGCGTGCCGAAGCCAGCATTGGCCGCCAGGAGGATGGACGGTATTGGGCACGCAGCTAATGTTTTCTTGTGTCGGCAAAATCCTCTTCGCCGAACGACTGGGTGGTAAAGACGTACAGCTTTGCGTCGCGTTTCCAGGCATCGCTGGGCAGGCCGGCTTTCTCCTGGCAAAGAATGGAGAGCGTTGTCGGCAGGTCCCAGCCTTGCTCGACGGCGACTTCTGGCAGGAAGACGCCCCGGCGAAAACCTTGCGCCACAACGATGCCGTGCTTGCCGAGAACTATGTCCTCAGGCTTGTTTACTGGCCGCAGAGGTGAAAGGACTGAGATGTGGATGTCCAGCTCCTTGACTTCCTGGGGGCTGACCGGCGGGAAGCGCGGGTCGCGAACGGCCGCGGAAATAGCGTACTCTACGACGGCTTCGCCCAGCGGGGCCTCGGGTTCCAGGCAGCCGATGCAGCCACGTAGCCGCCCATGGGACTTGAGCGTAACAAACACTGCCCGCGGCTCGCAAAAGGCCGGGTCACCTTCCGGTGGCTTCACGCGCCTGCCTTCACCGACCCAGGCCTGGATGGCCTTACGGGCAAGTTTGAGAAGTGTCTTTTTCTGTTCGTCGCTCAGGTTATCTGCACTTCCCAGCGGCGCTTCTTCCATCTTCGCGCCACCTCCGGCGGGCCCATTGCCGCCTGTTTCTGATTCTTCGGCACTGTCCGGCAAGAGAGGTTTCCCTTTGCCGTCAGAAACGGCCACGGCTCCATATCCCACTGACCGGTCGGCTGTAAAGGCCACCAGGTCACCAGAGTTTGCGTATTTGAGGCGCAGGACCGTGTCAGCCCCCAGTTCTTTTGCGGCCAGCAAAACTGTGACCACGGGCCCGAGGCCGCACATGGTGCAGCTCACATCCCGCGCTGCGTATTTCTTCGTCGCCTCTTCTTCCCAGGCGTAAAGGCCAGCAATATCCATTCGCTCAATCAATCCGAGGGTGCACAGGTCTACGCGGCGGCAAAGGTCGCGGTCAGGATAGTGGGCCAGGTCAGTGCTGGCCACGAGCAGAGCACGACGCCCTTTCAACGCCTTGGCCAGAGCTGAAGCTACGGCCCGACAATTTTCTTCGCTGAAGTCGTTTAAAAGCACTGGTACGAACTTGAAATCACCCAGCACTACCTGAAGGAATGGAAGCTGAACTTCAATAGAGTGCTCGCGAGCCTGAAGAGCATCGCTTCGCCTGAATAGCTCTGGGGCTGCAGCGGCCAGGCCGTCGCTGAGCTGCGTGTCAACCGGTGCATCGCCAAGTGGCGTCCGCCAGGCCGCCGATTCAGTGAGCAGCGCACCCGAAAATGCTGAGGCATGACTGGGACCGACGACAACAACGTGGTCCAATCGCAAACCGGAGATGAGCTTGTAGGCGAAGGCCGCCACTGGGGCGCTGAACTGGTAGCCTGCATGAGGCACCACCAGCGCGAGAAGCCGGCCGGAAACAGGCGGTGGGGCGGCGCGGTCAAGACAACGGGTCACAGTCTGCCGAAGTTCTTGCGGGTCGTCCGGGTAAAACAGGCCAGCAACCGCCGGCAGGCGCACCCTCACGTGCCCCGAGGTAGCATCCTGGGATTCCGCTGCCTGAGCGCGCTCTGCGACCGGCCGACCACAACCAACGCACAGTAATGCCACCGCACAGGAATATAAGACGGCGTTTCTAAACACAACTCCCACCTCAGGCGGCGGCTAATGCAACTGTATTCTATGTCTGGCTGGCAAGACTGTCAATTCGTTGCGTCCTCTCATGGCTTTCATTGATTCCCCTACCTACCTACTCGCCAAAGGACGTAGCATGACCCCTCGCCCGAGTTTAAAAGTGGGTGAACCTCAGGCTGACCTTGCCCAGGCGCATACGGTTGTAAGGACCTTGCCTTGGATGGACCGACCTGGCGAGGCTGCCATTTTGTCTGGGAAGCCGGCTTGAAGTGTCATCTGTTTGGGGACGACTTTATAAAGTGGCGTGCTCGGTGCGTATGTCCCTAATGCACCGGGCGCCAGTAGCATGGGCGAGGCATTTGGGAAGGGCAGGCAGATAGCGCGGGTAGGTTTTTCGGTACCCGAGGCAAGAACGGGCGCAAGTAAAATTTTGCTATCAAGATGCTTGACAAGTCCACGCTCAGGGTATATATATATCGGCACTGAAGGATAACCGGGGCTAAAAGCCGGCCGTGAGTTTATAGCGGAGCCAGCGCTGCCCCAACGGTGGTGAAACAGTATGCCGAAAGCAGTGGGCATTGACCTCGGAACAACCAATAGCTGTGTCGCCGCGGTGATTGCTGGCGACCCAACAGTGATTCACAACGCCGAGGGCGGCCGCGTCACGCCGTCTATCGTCCACTTCTCTAAGACCGGCGAGGTGCTTGTAGGCGAGCCGGCCAAGCGCCAGGCCATCCTGAGCCCTGATCGCACTGTCCGGTCGGTCAAGCGGCTGATGGGCCAGCGCACCACGGCTATCACTGTGGACGGCCGAGACTATACGCCGGAGCAGATTTCGGCGCGTATTCTCGAAAAGCTTGCGCGGGACGCGGCCACGTATCTCGGCGAGCCTGTGAAGCAGGCCGTGATCACGGTCCCGGCGTACTTTGATGACGCTCAGCGCACGGCGACCAAGCACGCCGGCGAGATTGCGGGCCTGGAAGTCCTGCGCATAATCAATGAGCCGACCGCCGCCGCCTTGGCTTATGGCCACAAGCAGCAAAAGATGGAGGGCACCATCCTCGTCTACGACCTCGGCGGCGGCACCTTCGACGTAACCATCATGGACGTCGAGATTGACAAGGCCAAGACCGAGGAGCGCGACTACTATGAGGTGCGCTCGACGGCAGGCGACACGCACTTGGGCGGCGACGACATTGACCAGGCCCTGATTGATTTCCTGGCCGACCAGTTCCAGAAAGAGCACGGCGTTGACCTGCGCCAGGACCGTCAGGCCCTCCAGCGGCTCAAGGAAGCCGCCGAAAAGGCCAAAATCGAGCTGTCTTCGGCGCTGCAGACGAATATCAACTTGCCCTTCCTGTACGTGCCGGAGGGTGGGTCGCCGCTGCACCTGGAGATGACGCTGACGCGGGCGCAGCTTGAGGAGCTGGCGCGGCCGATAGTGGAGCGCACGCGCCCCATAGTCCTGCGCGCCATGGAGGACGCCAAGGTCGGGCCAGGTGACATCAGCGAGGTCATCCTCGTCGGCGGCCAGACGCGTATGCCCATGGTGCAGCAGTTGGTCCGTGAGCTGACCGGAAAGGAACCGCGGCGGGACATCAATCCCGACGAGGTAGTGGCGGTCGGCGCGGCCATCCAGGCGGCGGTGCTCACTCAGGAAATGAAGGACATGGTCCTTCTTGACGTGACGCCGCTGAGCCTGGGTGTCGAGACCCTGGGCGACGTGATGGACGTGCTCATACCGCGCAACACCACTATTCCGACGCGGGTGAGCCGCATTTACACCACGGCTAGTGACTACCAGCCCAGCGTGGAGATCCACGTCCTCCAGGGCGAGCGTCCCAGGGCCAGCCAGAACCGCTCCCTGGGGCGGTTCCAGCTCACTGGCATCCCGCCCGCGCCCAGGGGCATGCCGCGCATCGAAGTGACCTTTGACATTGACGCTAACGGCATTCTCAACGTGACGGCTGAAGACAAGGGCACCGGCAAGAAGCAGGACATAACCATCACTGGCAGCTCGTCTCTGTCGCCTGACGAGGTTCAGCGGATGGTACAAGAGGCCGAGGCCCATCGCCAGGAAGACGAGCGTTTCCGCAGGCTGGCGCAGGCGCGCAATGAGGCTGACGCCCTGGCTTACCAGCTCGAGAAGACCATCAACGACCTGCGCGACAAGCTTTCGGAAAGCGAGCGCCAGTCGCTGGAGGCCAAGGTGAAAGAGTTGCGCGAGGCTTCCCAGGGCGACGACGAGCAGGCCATCCGGCGGAAGATTGACGAAGTCAATCAGGCCTTCTCAGAGGTTTCCAGGAGGCTTTATGAGGCGGCCTCGGCTGGCGTCGGATCCCAGGCTGCTGAGGGCACCACGGGCCAGCCCGGCCCCGGGTATGCCGGAGGCCGTGGACCTGGACCGGCGGCTGGCCCAGGGGGCGATGTAATCGACGCCGAGTTCGAGGCCGAAGATGAAAAATAGGCTCGTGTTTGCGAAGGGCCAAGAAGGACCGCCGGTGGTGGGCCGCGAGCCAGCCTCACACCGGTCGGCAAAACAACAAAGCAAGAAGGAGGTTACTTAGCACAGGAGGTGAGGATGATGAGGTACTTGAGCGATCCCTTTGACCTGCTGGACAGTGTACGGGCACAGCTCTACCGCCTGCTGGACGACTTCGCGGGAGCGGTGGAGCCGATGTGGGTCGGTGGCTGGGTGCCTCCGACCGACATCAGGGTCGGCGACGGCGAGGTGGTCCTTGAGGCCGAGGTGCCCGGCCTATCCCGGGAGGACATTGAGGTAAAGGTCGCGGGGCAGGTGGTGACCATTGCCGGCGAGCGCAAGGCCGCTGCGGCCGAGGGCGAGGAGTTTGTGCGCCAGGAGAGGCCCACCGGCCGGTTCGAGCGGTCTTTCTCCCTGCCCTGGGCCCTCGAGGCCGAGGGCGTGCAGGCCAAGCTCGAAAACGGCGTACTGAGGGTCACCGTGCCCCGTGCCAAGGTGACCGTGGTCAAGGTTGAGGCCGAGGAGGGATAAGCCATGCTGGTACCCTACAGCCCTCTCAGCGAACTTGCAGAACTTCAGCGGCGCATCGCGCGGGTTTTTGATGACGCCCGCGCACAGCGGGAGCGGCTCGCCGAGCGCGAGCGCCTGGTCCCACCAGTGGACCTGGTGCTTACCGGCGAGGGCTATGAGGCACGGGTGGACCTGCCCGGCGTCAAGCCCGAGGACATCAAGGTAGTCGTCGAGGAAGGCTACCTGGTCATCCGCGGCAACAAGCCGGCGGCAGACGCCGAGGGTCGGGTGGCCAGGCGCGAGCGGCAATTCGGCGAGTTTGCCCGCAGTGTGCCGCTGCCCAGCGACGCCGATGCCTCTCAGGCGTCAGCGAAGCTGGAAAACGGTGTGCTCACGGTCAAGATAGGCCGGCGCGCGCCCGCCAAGCAGGTTGAAGTGGCCGTGGTCGGGTAGTGTTAGGCGCAACCGCGGGCGCAAGCCTGCCGGCCGTTGAAATAAACGGGCTGAGGCGCCGGCCAAT
Source organism: Armatimonadota bacterium (assembly GCA_026419655.1). Lineage (GTDB taxonomy): Bacteria > Armatimonadota > Zipacnadia > Zipacnadales > FEN-943 > JANZZA01. Next base: position 6,728 of record JANZZA010000353.1, read on the forward strand.
CGAATTCAGCCGCGCCTCAGCCCCATCCAGGACGCGAAAAACCTGCCGGGCCAGGGAAGACCGGGGACCTGTGTATGGCGCAACAGACACTGGACTATTACGAGATTCTCGGCGTTAAGCGGGATGCCACTGCTGACGAAATACGCAAAGCGTATCGTCGGCTGGCACGCAAGTACCATCCTGACGTCAACCCCGGTGACCCGGAGGCTGAAGAGCGGTTCAAGCAGATTAGCCAGGCTTACGCTGTCCTGAGCGACCCGGAAAAGCGCAAGAAGTACGACATGTTCGGTCATGCCTGGGAGCAGGCGCAGTACTCCGGCCAGGCACGGCCCGACCAGGACTTTGCCCAGTTTGTCTTTGAGCATTTCGGCGCGGGGAGCTTTGCTGAGATATTTGGCGACCTTTTTGGCGACCTGGGCTTTGGCCCGGGCGGCTTTCAGACCAGGGTGCGGACTGGGGTAGGGGAGCGGCCCACGCGCCGGGTGCCACGCCGTGGCCAGGACGTTTTTGAAGAGCTAACGATAAGTTTCAAGGAGTCCATCCACGGCGGGGAGCGGGCCTTCACTCTGGAAATGGCCGACGCCTGCCCGGAGTGTGGCGGCCTGGGTGGGCAGACGGCTCAGTGCACGGCCTGCGGCGGGACTGGGGTGAGCAGACAGACTGGTCTCTTTGGCATGGCGATGTCGTGTCCGCAGTGCCAGGGGACCGGCGAGATGGTAACGAGTCGGTGTGCATCCTGCCGGGGGACAGGCGAAGCCCTGCGCCGGCGCAAGGTGACCGTGAAAATACCGCCCGGCATCCGCGACGGTCAACAGTTACGACTCCGCGGGGAGGGCGGACGGGGCTTCTTCGGTGGCCCCAACGGCGACCTGGTATTTACGGTGCGCGTCCAGCCGCATCCGTTCTTCACGCGGCAGGGCGACGATATTCTGGCCAGGGTGCCGATAAGTCTCGTCGAGGCCGCCTTGGGGGCCGAAATAAGCGTGCCTACGGTGCACGGTCGGGCGAGGCTTAAGATCCCGGCCGGGACCGCCAGTGGCGCGAAGTTCCGAATGCGCGGCCAGGGGGCACCACGGCCCGGCAAGCGCGGCGAGGTGGGCGACATGATAGTCGAAGTTTACGTCGTCCCGCCCAAGAAGCTTTCCGCCAAGGCCCGCCAGCTCCTTGAAAACTTGCGCGACGAACTTAAAGAAGACCCGCGGGCCGACTTGCCGGACGGGCTTTAGGCAGCGGTGGAGCGACTCGCAGCCAGGCTGGTGGGGACCCACACCGCCAGCTTCCGGCAAAGCTACGTTGCCACTGTGTGCTGGGCAAGCCGCTTAGGGGTCAGCGGTGGCGGGGCGGGTACCTTGACAGCACGAAAAACTGTGGGAATGGGGTCTGGGGTAGAACCCTTTTCAAAGGGTTTCCCCCAGCAGGGGGGCCCCCTCTTTGGGCGAAAAGCGGGGTTCCCCCTGCTCTCCCTCCCCGCAAATGCTCGTGCTCCCTGGCGGAAAAGCGTGGTCACCAGACCTGCGCAGAGGGGCCACAGGTGCCGCAAGCGCTACTGCCCAGGTGAAGAGCACGGAAAATTTTGGGAAGGGGTCTGGGGAGAACCCTTTTCGAAGGGTTCCCCCAGAAAAACGCCGTGCGAGGAGATCTCCGGCCTTAGTTTAGGGATGGCTGTCGGTTCGACGGGACTAGAACAAGGCTGATTGCGGAGAGGTAGCTATGCGAGACCGCAGCTTAAACGAGCCTGTATACATCATTAGCGTGGCGGCAAAGCTCGTGGGTGTGCATCCGCAGACCTTGCGCACCTACGAGCGCCTTGGTTTTGTGCGGCCCCGGCGGACCGGCCGCGGCCAGAGGTTATATTGCGAGGCTGACCTTGAACGCATCCGCCAGATACGGCGCCTTACCGAAGAGATGGGCGTCAATCTGGCCGGCGTGGAGATAATACTAAAGCTGCTGGAGCGCGTGGAACAGCTTCAGCAGCAGGTGGAGCGGCTGATGGAAGAGCTTGAACGTGGGCCGCGGCAGCTTAAGCCGCCGCAGCAGGATACTTTATCGCAGGTTATACCGGTGCAGGCGCCCGGGGTCGCCGAGTAGCCTGCCCCCGGGCGGCGCCCGCAGGTGGATGAGATTATGAACTTCGACAAGCTGACCAACAAGGCTAAGGAAGCCTTTAGCGGTGCCCAGCAGGTGCTCGAGCGGTACAAACACAACCAGCTCGGAGTCGAGCACTTGCTGCTGGCCATGTTAGAGGACGACGCCAGTACAGTTGCCCGCTTGGTGGATGAGGCTGGGGCTGACCGCACCCAAATCCGCCAGCGTATTGAGCGTGAGCTGGCCAAGCAGCCGCAGGTGTCGGGCGGCGGCGCCGGGCAGATTTACATTTCCACTGCTCTCGACCGCATCATGCGGGACGCCGAGAAGATAGCCGACCGCATGAAGGACGCCTACGTGGCGCAGGAGCACATTCTTCTGGCAATTATCGAGGACGGCACGACGCCATCAGCTCGCTACTTGGCCGAGGCCGGTGTTGACCGTGAGAAGGTCCTCCGCGAGCTTGCAGAGATGCGCGGCAGCCAGCGGGTTACCTCGGAAGACGCTGAGGCGCGCTACGAGGCCCTCCAGCGCTTCAGCCGCGACCTGACGGAGCTCGCGCGCGCGGGCAAGCTCGACCCTGTCATCGGCCGCGATGCGGAAATCCGGCGCGTGATGGAGATACTGGCGCGGCGCACCAAGAACAATCCGGCCCTTATCGGCGACCCTGGCGTGGGCAAGACTGCGATCGTTGAAGGATTGGCCCAACGCATTGCGGCCGGTCAGGTGCCCGATGTGCTCAAGGACAAGCGCGTGCTACAGCTTGACCTGGCCGGCATGGTGGCGGGCACCAAGTATCGCGGCGAATTTGAGGAGCGCCTGAAGGCCGTCGTAGACGAAATAAAAGCCGCTGAGGGCAAGATCATTGTTTTCCTGGACGAGCTGCACACCGTCGTTGGTGCTGGGGCGGCCGAGGGCGCCATTGACGCTGCCAACATCCTCAAGCCTGCTCTCGCCCGCGGCGAGCTGCAGTGCATCGGCGCCACGACGCTGGATGAATACCGCAAATACATCGAGAAGGACCCGGCCCTGGAGCGGCGATTCCAGCCCGTCTACGTGGGCGAGCCATCGGTGACGGACACCGTCGAGATACTTAAGGGCCTCAAGCCCAAATACGAGGAACATCACGGCGTGCAGATTACCGACGCGGCTCTGGAAGCCGCCGCGGTCCTGGCTGACCGCTACATCTCCGATCGCCACCTGCCCGACAAGGCCATTGACCTGATAGACGAGGCTGCCGCGCGGGTGCGGCTGGCGACTTATGACCTGCCGCCCAGGCCGGAGGCTCTGCGTAAAGAGAAAGAAGAGCTTACCCGCAAGGGCGTCGAGGCATCGCGGCGCGGTGACTGGCAGGAGGCCGAGCGCATCAAACAGCGCCTCGACCAAATCGAGGCCCAGATACCGATAGCTGAGCAGAAGTGGGCGGGCCGCGAGACCCTTAAGGATGCCGTCACGCCTGAGGACATCGCTGAAATCGTTTCCGACTGGACTGGCATTCCTGTGCGCGACATGCTCGAAGACGAGGCCCGCAAGCTCCTGCAGATGGAAGAACGGCTGCACAGGCGGGTGAAGGGCCAGCATGAGGCAGTGGCGGCGGTCTCAGAGGCCATCCGGCGCGCCCGCGCCGGCCTCAAGGACCCGCGCCGGCCCATCGGCTCCTTTATCTTCCTCGGGCCAACAGGCGTCGGCAAAACGGAGCTTGCCCGTGCCCTGGCTGAGTTTCTCTTCGACGACGAGGACGCCATGGTGCGCCTGGACATGTCCGAGTACATGGAAAAGCACACCGTCTGGCGGCTCATCGGTGCGCCGCCTGGCTACGTCGGCTACGAGGAAGGCGGCCAGCTCACCGAAGCCGTCCGCCGCCGGCCCTATCGCGTCATTCTCCTCGACGAGATCGAAAAGGCCCATCCCGACGTATTCAATGTCCTTTTGCAGATTCTCGAAGACGGCCGGCTCACCGACGGCCAGGGACATACCGTGGACTTTGCCAACACTGTCGTCATCATGACCAGCAACATTGGCTCACAGCACATCACTCCGCCCAGGCCGGAATGGAGCGACGACCGCCGCCGCGAGCATTATGAGGCCATGCGCGACCAGGTCCTTGACGAGCTGAAGCGCGTTTTCCGGCCCGAACTGCTCAACCGTATTGACGAGGTCATCGTTTTCCATCCGCTCACGCGGGCGGAGATACTGGAAATCGTGGACCTGATGCTGGAGCGGGTGGGGGAGCGGCTGAGGGAGCGGCGGATCGGCCTGAAGACCACGGACGCGGCCAGGGAGCTTCTGGCCGACCTGGGCTACGACCCGGCCTATGGTGCCCGGCCGCTGCGCCGCGTCATACAAAAGCACGTCGAGAACCCGATTTCCTCGGCACTGCTCCGCGGCGAGTTCGCCGAGGGCGACACGATAATAGTAGACGCCGAGGACGGTAAGGTGACCTTGCGCTTGCAAGTTGTCGAGGAAGAACATTCGCCGGCCCGCGCTGAGGGCGGCGAGGTTTAGGCCGGAAAGTAGTGCATGGTCGCACCTGGCTGCGCGGTTGACTTTTACCGTGGGGTGTGCGGTGGATGCAGCACGAAAAAGTTTGGCAAGGGGGTTTGGGGGAGGACCCTTTTAAACGGGTTTCACCAGGAGAAGCTGGCCTTTGGGCAAAAAGGGAGTCAACTACACCCGTTTAGCTGCCAATGGTCGTCCGTCCAGGCGGAAGGCGCTTCTGCCATTTTATAACAAGGCGGCCTTGCGCGGCTGGTCGTTGACACGTAAGATTCGCGGGCTTGGGTGCCTGCGATGACATAAGCGGCCCGATAAGCTGGGCCGATACCTAATCGTTACGCGAAGGGAGGAAGGACTATGGCAAAGCTGCGGATACTTGGTGACCGGGTAATGGTGAAGCCCGATAAGGAAGAAAAGAGCCCGGGTGGCATCCTGCTGCCGGAGACGGCTAAGGAAAAGCCTCAGAAGGGCACCGTCGTTGCGGTCGGTCCGGGCCGCCGGGACGAGAAGGGCAACCTGATACCCGTTGACCTCGCCGAAGGCGACCGCGTGGTCTTCGCCAAGTATGGCGGCCACCAGGTGACCGTGGACGGTGAGGAGTACACCATTCTCGACTCCGACCAGGTCTATGCGAAGATAGTTGACTGACACCTGGTAGCAGACCCATCGCTGCGGGGCGCGGGCGTGAAGGGTTGTCCCGCGGCGGCATGCTAAAAACCGATGGAAAGGAGAGGTACGACATGGCGGCTAAGGACATTCTTTATAGCGAGAGTGCGCGGGCGGCCCTGGAGCGGGGCGCTGATACGGTCGCGAACGCAGTCAAGGTGACCCTGGGCCCCGCGGGCCGAAATGTTCTCCTGCAGAAAAGCTGGGGCGGCCCGACCATCACCAAGGACGGCGTGACCGTGGCCAAGGAAATAGAGCTACCCGACCATTTCGAGAACATGGGCGCCAAGCTGCTCATCCAGGTGGCGTCGAAAACTAACGACATCGCCGGCGACGGCACCACCACCGCGACGGTGCTTGCCCAGGCCATGCTCCGCCAGGGCCTGAAGGCCGTGGCGGCCGGCGCCAATCCGATGTTCCTCAAGCGCGGCATTGACCGCGCCGTTGAGGCCGTGGGAAAGGCGCTGCGCGACCTCGCTGTCGAGGTAGACACGCCTGATAAGATGCGCAGCGTCGCGGCTATAGCCGGCAATGACCCGGAAATTGGTCGGATTGTGGCCGAGGCCATGGAAGAGGTCGGCAAAGACGGCGTCATCACCGTCGAAGAAGGCAAGACCTCGGAGACCAAGCTCGACTTCGTCGAGGGCATGCAACTCGACAAGGGCTTTATCTCCCCCTACTTCGTCACCGCGCCCGAGTCCATGGAGTGCATCCTCGACGAGCCTTACGTGCTCATTTTCGAAAAGAAAATCTCTTCGGCGATAGACTTTGTGCCGCTGCTGGAGAAGGTTGCGCGGGCTGGCCGGCCGCTGCTGGTCATTGCCGAGGATGTTGAGGGCGACGCATTGGCCACGCTGGTGGTCAATCACCTTCGCGGCACCCTGCGGGCCTGCGCGGTTAAGGCGCCTGGCTTCGGCGACCGGCGCAAGGCCATTATGGCCGACGTGGCAGTTCTCACTGGTGGCACCTTCGTCAGCGAAGACCTCGGCCTTAAACTGGAAAACGTTGATTTGGACCAACTTGGCCAGGCCAAGCGCGTCGTCGTTGACAAAGACCACTGCACCATTATCGAGGGCTACGGCGACCCCGACAACATCCAGGCACGCATCCGCCAGATCCGCAAGCAGATCGAAGAAACCGACTCCGACTACGACCGCGAGAAACTTGAGGAGCGCCTTGCCAAGCTCACCGGCGGCGTAGCCGTCATCAAGGTCGGCGCGGCCACCGAAACGGAGCTGAAGGAAAAGAAGCACCGCTTCGAGGACGCCCTCTCGGCCACGCGGGCGGCCGTCGAGGAAGGGATTGTGGCTGGTGGCGGCGCGGCCCTGGTACATTGCCTGTCGGCCCTCGACGAACTAAAGGCCGACAACGATGATGAGGCCACAGGTATCGAAATTGTCCGCGCGGCCATGAAGGAGCCGATGCGGGCGATTGCCAACAATGCCGGCTACGAGGGGTCTGTCATCGTCGAGCGCGTCAGCCAGAATGGCGACCCCAAGTGGGGCTTCGATGCAGCCGCCGGTGAAGAGCGCGACCTTATGGCCGCCGGCATCGCTGACCCGGTGAAGGTCGTGCGAGTGGCTCTCGAAAACGCCGCCAGCATCGCGGGCATGATCCTAACCACCGAGACGGCCATCGCCGAAATTGAAAAGGAAGAAGACCAGAAGCCCAAGGTCCCGACCCCACCGCGACGGGGGTTCTAGGGGCTTCGCGTGGCGGCGTTGTACTCGCCGGCTCACGTCCCGGCCATGACTGGCCAAGGGCCGGCGACAGCAGGGACCCGTGGAAGTACCGGGCCGGGGGCCTCCGCCCCCGGCCCGATTTCATGAGTCCGGCCTATTGCCGTCAGGTGCATCTCGGGGTCCACTGCACTTACGTTCTGTGTCTGCTTGTGTGATGGGTGGGCCATGCAAGAGTGGGGCAAGGAGGGGTGGGGCGCCTTTTTTCACATGTCATACCCCGAGAACTTTGGATGAGACGTTTGGTTCATTTGCTTGTGGGCGGTGGAGACAGCGTCCTGAGAAAACGGGATACTGGCTAAGTCGAG
>JANZZA010000440.1 GCA_026419655.1 Armatimonadota bacterium
TTTGTCAGGATTTTGTTTCGGGCAGGAAAGAATAAGGCCTGGAGAATCACCTCGGGCCATTTTCCCAAAATCCGGTGTTGGCCTGCAGAAAGCCACGAAACTGCATAACGTTGTGTGCCCGGCCTTCTACGTTGGAATCACATTCAGAACCGGGGCAGGGGCTTTCGTCAGAGTCTCCCTAGAAAACCGAATACTCCCGGTCCCTCGGGGAGTATTCGGTTTTCCAAGCATACTGTTGGAAAAGTTCCTGCAGCGTCTGGCAGACGCGCTCCGAGGCAAAAGATGAGACATACAAGTTTATACACTTCTGTTGCCCTGCATAAGTGAGCACCGGGTTTGGGACAGACCACCAAAGTTGGTTCTCCAGGCCTTACTCTTCCCTGCCTGAAATAAAACCCTGAGTAAACTGAATACTCCCGAATGAGTTAGTAGCGTTGCAAGGGTTGCGAGCGGCCGACCCAAGGAATCTTCGCGGAGCCATTTTGCTTCCCGGATAAACCTCACGATAGTCGTCAGAAACTGCGGTCGCGGTGGGGCCATCGCAGCCAGCCCTTCACTCACGGAAGACTTATTAGCCCAGGTAGCGGACATGGTGGCCAAACACGCGCAGCCTGCCCGGCACCCGACCCAGCAGTGCCTGCGGCCGGTCGCGCCCCGGACGGCCCAGATTTGTCCAAGCCTGTCGGTTGTCCGCTACCCCACTTGCTGCGCGGTTTACGTCTCCACCAACCACCGCCACCGCGCACGTACCCTTTGCCGCTTCCTCAGCCATGATGAATATGCCGCCATGCGCAACCAGATAATGGGGGCCTTTCGCAGACACCTTGCGCAGATAGAGAGCAACAACGATGGGGTCCCGACTTTTCTGCCGGAAAACCTGCCCGGCGAGCTTTTCATCGTCGCGGTCTAAAGCGGCCGGCGCCTGCTCCAAGCGCAGCCGAGCAACCATTCCTGGGGTGGGATTAACCTGCCGGCCCTTATCGTCGCTGATGAAATCTGCCTGCCACGCCAGACACTGCCCTAACATCGCGCTTCCTGCGGTGATCAGTCAAACCGCACTCTGCCTGGTTATCCCGGCCATCCATTGCCTCGAGCTAGCGCAGAAGAATTAAGAAACTCCCCGGTTACGGCCCTCCACATCCCAGTCAAGCGCTCCTATAAGTTAGTGACTCTCGGACCAATTTTATTCCGAGGCCGACAGAATTCCTTGGGAAAGTGTCGCAAAACTCTTCGGATTACAGCATGCGGCAAGTTGCCAACAGTTGCCAGAAGAAAGACCGTATGGGGGATTCCCTCCAGAGACTCGGCTTGCCAGGCTTGCTAAGAGGACAAGCAGTAGCTACTCGTGGGAGAGAGGAACCTTGCAAGGCAGGCCAGACAAGCGCTTGACTCTTGGCAGTCTTGCTTTCCAGCGCGTTCCGTGGCACCGCCCTTTTCGCTTGATTGACGAGACCGCGCATTTGGGGTTTCGTGGACCAGATTGTGGCAGAGACCTTTACCAGCGTGGGATAGCGCATGCACGACCTGGCTGCTTTCGAGGAATCGGGTACCTGTCCCCGGGCCGGTAACCCTCACCTGGTATCGCACAGGCTGGCCTGGGTATGCCCCGGGGAGGTACTGTTCCGGACACAACCATCCCTAAGCCCGCCTTCCCAAATTTTCGTACTGCAGCGGGCCGGTAGCTTCTCGTCTTCGCCAGAGAACACGCGCATTTACAGGGAGTTGGCACGGGCGGAACCCCGCTATTTGGCCAAAGGAAGCCTGCCCCTGCCTGGGAGAGCTCTCTTTGAAAAAGTTGTCCCCCCGACACCCTTCCTCCACTCTTTCGTGCAGCTTCAACCGGACATGGTATGTGACTGTACAGCGCCCACCGTGCCTTAGCGCAGACAGTACAAGTGGCCGTCGCTCGCGCCAATGTACAGCTTCCCGCCATCTAGGGCCGGAGAGGAATAGATTTTAGGGGCAAGTCTCGTGCGGCTGAGAACCGCCCCATCGGAAAGCCGCACAGCATACACACATCCATCCTGGGCGCCAAAATACGCTGTATCTTCCGCCCACGCCGGAGAGGAATCCACTACGCTGCCCACCTGCTGCCTGTAGACTTCCCGGGTTCCATCCGCCGCCTGCGCTCGAAGAAGCGTGTCCGACAGATATCCCTCAACCGATACATAAGCAACGCCGATTGGCGCCAGGATAGGGCTGGCAAAGATTGACCGCGGCCCCCGGACGTGCCAGAGCTGCTCACCTGTGTCCGCATTGAGCACCATGAGGTACGGTATCTCGGGCGGAACTAGCCGAGTGGGACTGACAAGAGGCACCAGTAGCTTGCCATCAGCCACAACCGGTGCTGCCATCACGTGGCACGAGGTCTCTACCTTCCACAAGGTTTTGCCGTCGGTGGGCAACAGGGCCCACACCGTGCCGGCCTCATCCCCGACGAAAATCCGCTGCCCGTCGCTGGCGGCTGCCGCGCTGATGCCCCCCGCTAGCTGCACCTCCCAAATCTTGGCGCCATCCGCCAGCCGCGTCGCATGAAATACGCCATCCATGCTGCCCCAGTAGCACGTATCGCCCAGGACCAGCGGCGAGGCGACCACCGCATCCCAGGCCCGCACACGCCACAAGGTCTTGCCGTCCAGGCCCAGGCAATACAAGAACCGACGCGCCGTGCCAATCACCAACCGGTCCTGCGCGAGTGCGGCGGCCGAGCATACCGCCCCGTCCAGCGACACGCGCCATCGGACCGCTCCAGTGCCCGCGTCCACAGCGGCAAAAGTGCCATGGTTTGTCCCAACCCAGACTGTGCCCGAAGCTACAACGGGTGAGCCGTCCACACTGCCCCCAAGCTGGGTTTTCCAGGCTAGCGTCGGCTGGGCACCAATGGGAGCCGCCGCCCGGCCAGTCCTGGCCAAGTCGCCGCGAAAAGTCGGCCAGTCACCCACCGCGGTAGCTGGCAGCGCCAGGGCGGCCATGAGGACAGTACTCGTAACGTTGACGGGTCTCCGCACTGCGGCGGAGACCCGCCTCCAAAACCGTTGCATTGCTGCGCCCCCGCCACGCCTACGGTGGACTGGGCGGCAGGTCTGCCTCTTCGAAGAGCACAAAAGCCTCGGGCAGAGTAGTTACTACGCCCTCTACCACCGTCGCCACGATTTGCTCGCCGCCACTGGGCAGCGCAAAACCCTCGGGCGGGACCACCGTGACCGTATAGGTCCCGGGATCAAGTATCAGCTCGAAGCGGCTGTTCACCACCGTAGTCGTCTTTACCACAGTTGCTCCCTGCTTCGCCTGCACCACCACATCTCCGACAGGCAAATCCTCGTAGCCGAAAATGACTACCTGCCCGCGCAGCACTCCCTTGCCCTTAGGTATACCTCCTCCGTCACCACCACCGCCGGGACCGCCCGACCCACCACACCCAACCACAACCCAAAGGGTCATTGCTGTAGCAGCCACTAGCCTCACTGTGCTGCGCATTATTTCTTCACTCCTATATCGGAGCTCTGTTCTATCGCCCGCTGGCGAGCGTAACGTGAGTGACGCACTTTACTCGCTGGCCGTTCTCAGCTACGGCGTCAAGCTCAATAAGGTACCGCCCAGCAGGAACCGGGCTGCCCGCAGCATTCCGGCCGTCCCAGGCCAGCGTGTTCACACCGACCCCCGCCGGTGCGTTGGTGGCAATCACCCGTACAACCCTGCCGGCGATATTGAGCACCCGGGCCGTCACCGCGCACGGTGCAGTCGCCGAGTAGCTCACCGTCACCCGAGAGCCAGCCGCCGTGGCCGAAACCCCGCTCAGCACCAGGCCGCCTACGCTCTTCGGCGCCACCGTCAGTCGCAGATGCCGGGTGGCACCTTCGGGCCCCGACCGGAACACATACTGGCTCGTCGTCCTCATGTACACCGACTTGCCTGTCTCCAGGTCCGTCAGCGTCACCTGCAGGTCCTTGGGCAGTTTGCTCAGGTCCGGGAGGGCCACCGCCACGTCCGTGTCAGGTATGTCCGTAGTCACTACCAGGTCCCACTCGTAGCTGGTGCGGCCTGAAGCGAGCACCGACCGCGACAGCGCCTCGCCCGTGGCCGACGTCACGGCCACGTACACCGAGTTGGGCATGGCCGGCGGCTTCTCGACAGCCAGGGCCGGGCCAGTGCTGCGCACGCCAACTGCACAGCAGTGGTCGGCCCTGTCGCCTGCTCGCGCCTCAACGGCCAGCCACCAGCCGTCAGCACCGAGGTCAAGTTGCAGCGCCTCGGCCTGCCGAGCTTCAAAGGGACCGCCCGGCACCCCTATACTCACCGTGCTCAGCCCCAACGCACGTACCCACATGCCTTCCCACGGCAGCACGTAGTCGCGGGCTATCCCCACCCCTGGCTCGGCCGCGATCAGCAGATAAGTGGCCCGGATTGGATCCCACGTGTACACGAAGGGCCGGATGCTGCCCGAGAGCGCCGTTATCCGGTCAACAGGAAGTCGCTGCAGCCACGGGTTGCCAAACATGTTCCACCCGTCCGGCGCAGCTAGCGTCACAGGCTCGTCCGTCGGCACCGGTGTGCCTGGGATCTGCAGGTTCGTTGTGCCGGAGAACATCACCCAGAATCCGCGCCCGGGCCGCACCCGGAGCTGCTCTGCATTGGGCGACGACCGAGCCGTCAGGTACCGAGGCGGCACCGCCGACGGGTCATACCGTGCTACCCGGTCCGTGCCGAACACCACCGCAGGCGAGGCGTCCCGCGGTACGCAGGGCACGCTGATCAGATGCAGGCCGCCCGCGAATTGCTGCGACACCACCGTGTACCCTACGAAATCAACACCCGTCTGGTCAGGCGGTACCGTCACAGCTCGTGCACCGCTCTGCCAGTTGCCCGCACCGTCACGCCAGAAGAACGTGTAGCCAGCCTTCTGGCACGTCACATTCACCGTGCCGGCCGTTATGCCACCAATCTGGTACCGTCCGTTGGCCGCGGTCACTGCCGTCCGCCCGTCAGCATTGACCACGACGCCCTCAAGCGGATCCCCCGCGCTGTCCGTCACCGTCCCGGAGATCGTAAAGGTAGACGGCAGGGCCTCAAAGTCCAGGCCGGCTATGTCAGCGTTCACGATGGTAGCCGTCCGCGAAGCCGGGTTGAACTGGTAGTTGGCCAGAGACGGCACCACCGTGTACGCTCCCGCCGGCAGGTTGGCTATCCGCCACGTGCCGTCGCTGCCCGTTACCGTCGTCTTGCCGTCAACCGTTATGGTCACTCCCTGCAGACCCGCGCCGCCCAGCGTCACCCGGCCGCTGAGCGCGTAGGTCGGCAGGCTACCCACAAAGTCGGCATTGTCCACGTCCTGCGCCAGACCAGTGTACCTGCGATTCGCGGGCGTGAAGGTCCACCCGGACTTCGTCGGCGTAACGGTGTAGTCGCCCGTGCGCAGGTCGCGGAAGGCGTAATAGCCGTTGCCGTCAGTGGCAGTACTCTTGCTCGCCGCGCCGCTGAGGGTGACGGTTACGCCGGCAATCGGCTTGCCAGCCGTGTCCACAATCCGGCCGACGATGTAGTAGGTCCTCGGCGCCGTCGTAAACGTGTAGCTCAGCGTACTCTTGTTCTTCGGCGAA
>JANZZA010000473.1 GCA_026419655.1 Armatimonadota bacterium
TGGCGCTTTGCCACCAACCATGGCTGGACCGACATCCACCTCAAGGCCGTGATACCAGCTTGCGACGGGCTGCAGGTCACCGTGAGCGGCGAAGGCGCCGCGGCGGGCAGCAGTCTCCGGTTAATGATCAAGGACGCGCAGGAAAACGAGTTTGTCAGCCCGCGCCATTGGATAGGCGCAGACCGACAAGTGCTTTGCTTCACGCTGAGCGACTTTGAGCCGGCCCCGTGGCGCCCAACGGATGTGCCCGCGCCCCGAATGCCCCTTAGCGGCCTGAAACTCGTCCTCGACGGGCTGAGCAACGCCGAGGGAGTGCTCTCCGCTCAGGATTTACAGGCCGTCGCGGGCAGGGTGGCCGAGCGGGAAGAACGAAGTTATGAAAGTCCTTGGGGGGAGCAGTTGTGCCTGGCGATTGACGATCCGGTAGCGACTCCAATCGCCCGCGAGCCGAGCAATGGCGCCGTCCTGGTGGCAGCACGGCCTGCTCGCGGCAGGGCAAGACATGTACTCTCCACTCTGCCCTACGTGCCACTCGCCCTGCTTATTTGGCTCATGGACGAGGCAGGGGTGCACCGATACGTGGACTCGCCGGATGTGATTGTGCGGGCCGACAACCGGCTAATCGCCCTGCACACCGCCAAGGGTGGCCGTTACGCCTTGTCTTTGCCTCGTCCGGCCAAGTTGCGCGACGCTCTCACCGGCAAGCAGATTGGCCAGCGAGCCCGCGTCAGCGTGGATTTGCCGGCCTCATCTACGACTTTAGTTGAGGTCGAATAGCTCGCCTCGTGTTTTTTGCTCACCACTGCCTCGGTCGCTCGTCAAAGAGCAGGTGCGGTGCAAACAACACTAAGAAGTTTGGGAAGGGGGGCTGGGGGACAACCCTTTTCAAAGGAGACTGTTGCGAAACTCACCCGGACCTAGCTTCCGGTCCGTGCACGCCACAGATGCATGCCACCAACTTATACTCGGCGGGAGCGCCTCAGCCGCGAAAAGACAGTTGTGCAACAGTCACCAAAAGGTTTTCCCCAGGAAATGTTGTACTGGCCTGTCGGGTCGAGGCCGCCGCGTCCTGCCGCAAAAGGAATCTGGGGAGGGTGAAACAACGTCCTATGGATGGCCTAGTTCTTGCCCTCTGCATGGTGGTCTGGGGTGTTCCTGATGACGCTGCAGCAGTAGACAGTCGGACAACAGATACCGTGCTGGAAAATCTGCTCTGCCGCTATGTCATTAGCGCCGACGGCGTGAACCGGGCCTTCGTCAACCGCAAGACGGGAAAAGACTACTGTGAGCCCGGCTACCCGTTCATGTTCGCAGGGCGCGGCCAACAAACCTGGCCCTCGACCGCCGTCCGTGCCGCCGGAAATAAGCTCCATGTCTCTTTCAGCGACTCCGGTATTGAAGTGACCGTACGCGCTGAGACCAAGCCGACTCATTTCACTTTGACAATAGAAAGCGTCCGGGGCGGCGAGCTGGACTGGCTTCAATTGTGTAATCTGCGGCTAAGCATCACCGAGAACGTCGGGACACTCGTCAATGCTGCCTGGGATAGCTCTTTCGGCGCATGCGTCCTGGCCTGCACCGACCAGACAAATTCTTACGGGGCCGACGGAGCGCGAGCGGTCCTTTGCGCCCGGGCCTATCGGGAATACGGTATCGTGGGCGCGAAGGTAGCAATCCTCGGCACACCAACTGGTGGCCCGGACCCTGCCAGCCGCCTGCTTGAAGCCATCGGGCGCGTGGAAATTGCCGAAGGCCTGCCGCATCCCATGCTCAACGGCGTATGGATAAAGCAGGCTAAGGAGCGCTTCTACTCGTACCTCATGGTCCACAATCTGGGCGAGCACAACGTCCAGGATGTTATCCAGCTAGCTAGGGGAGGATTTGGCTGCGTAGAGTTTTATCCATGGCGCTCGACGCCGAGCTACCGGCTCAACGAAGCTCTTTTCCCGCATGGCATGGCCGGCCTGAAGCAAGTATGCGACCAGATTCATGCGGCGGGCCTGCAGGTGGGGCTGCACGTGATGCAGGGGATGGTTGGCTGGGGGCTAAAGGACGACCCTTACATTACGCCCAGGGCCGACCCAAGACTGCTTCAGGACCGGCACGGTACCCTGGCCGACGACCTTGATGCCACCGCCACTGCGCTGGAGCTTGCCGAAGGCACTGACGGCTGGCCGGAAGCCGGCGACCTATTTGTGGACGGCGAGATAATCCGCTACGCCAAACGCACGCCCACGGGCTTTGCGGAATGCCAGCGAGGGCTTTGGGGCACTACGGTACGCGACCATAGCAAGGGCACGCGTGTAGGCCATCTCGTCAACTGCTTTCCGATATGGGGCGGATGCGTCTACTGCCCAGACGTGCGCACGGACATGGTGGACGAGATTTGCCAGCGGATCGCCGACGTTTTCAACGCCGTTGGGGCCGATATGTCTTACTTCGACGGCGGGGAAGAGCTGTGTGTGCAGCCTCCTCTTTGGCGCCATGTTGGACTGGTCGGGCTGGGCGTGATGAAGCGACTCAAGAAGCCCGTGGTGCTATCCGGCAACGCCGTTTACACGCACTTGTCCTGGCACGTTGTTGCCCGCGGCCACCCCAGTTACGACCCAATTTATTTCGGCCGGCGTGAGTATACGTTGCGCTTCAAGGGGCAGAACCCCGCCATGTGGGCGAAGAATCTTTTGACTGGCGACGTGGGCTGGTTTGCCCCGCATGTCAACTCGCTGACCACCGACGCCGTGACGCCCGACGAGGTGATGCTCCTTTGCCTGAAGGCCGTCGGGGGGAAGGCACCGATTTCCTTCATCATGGACGCCGATAATCCATGGGCCAACCGCCGGATGCCCGAGATGCTGGAAATCATTCGCGCCTGCGATGAGCTCAAGCGCACGGACTACTTCACAGAGCAGGCGCGGGCGGAGCTGGCG
>JANZZA010000642.1 GCA_026419655.1 Armatimonadota bacterium
TCCCAACCGTTTCCATTGCCTGCCTGTTCGGCAGCGCCGAGGAGGCCTTCCTGGATGCGGCGGGGCAGCGGCGGTTGCGGCTGGAGGACCTGTCGGACCTAGGCGGCGTCAAGCAGGTGCTCCGGCGCGAGGTGCGGGTCAGCGGTCACAGGGTGTGCACATACTTCCAGCGAGCTGGGGTGCCGTCTGAGTGGAGAGCCGTATGGGACCGGTCGGCCCTCCTGCGAAACGTGTATCCTGCGTTTTTCGACGGAGAGGGCAAGCTGGTGACAGCGGGTGCCGAGCAAGGCCCTCCGGAGTTTTCGCTCCGGGTTGACCCGGAACTCGGGATAGTAATCGCCTACGCGGCAGAGGAGGAATAATGGAATGGGCTACAGTTTCAACCTTCTCGAGGAGCAGTGGATACCTTGCGTGGATTGCCGTGGCAGGCTTCGGATGGTCAGCCTGCGGGATGCCCTGGCAGAGGCACACGAGATACGCGAAATAGTGGACGAATCTCCCCTGGTAGCGGCAGCGCTGCACCGCCTGATGCTGGCGATTCTGCATCGGGTCTTCGGGCCGGCGAGGCGGCGGGATTGGGAGGAAATGTGGAGGGCACGCTGCTGGGACGTGGCGCGGTTGGACGAGTATTTCGAGAAATGGCGCCATCGGTTTGACCTTTTTGACGATGCCAGGCCATTCTATCAAACTCCAGGGCTGGACCAGAAAATGAAATGGGGGCCTGTACAGAGGCTGTCCCCAGCGGCTGCTTCCGGCAACAATCCCACGCTATTTTCCCACGAAACGGAAGCCTCCCCCCGGCCGGTGCCGGCGGCCACGGCAGCACGCTCGCTGCTTGCTGTCCATGTCTTCCACGCAAGCGGCACCGTTGCACGCGGCCGCGGCGAGCCCCCATCCGCGACAGCAGCACCCTTGGCAACCGCGGCGGTAACGATGCCGGTTGGAGACGACCTATTTCAGACACTGATGCTCAACCTGGTGAGATACGACCCGGCGGAAGAAGCTCCCTTTGCCGGCCAGGAACCCGACGATGCACCTGCCTGGGAGCAAGATGAACCCGCGGGCGTAGAGACAAGGTATCCGAAGGGCTACCTGGACTACCTTACCTGGCAGTCCCGACGCGTGCTGCTCCGGCCAGCACGTGACGATGACGGACGCCTTCTGGTGACAGGGGCGATTTTGGCGGACGGCCGTCGGTTCCCTGACAACTTCTCAATATTCGGCAGGGAGCAGATGACAGCTCATCGAGTGATAGAGAAAGCCAAAGGCAAGGGCGAAGCGCGCCCCGCCCTGTGCCTAAGCCGGGAGAGAGCTTTTTGGAGAGACAGCACGGCGCTGTTCGAGAGCGCGGCGGCGGGTGAACAGTCTGAGACCGAGCGGCCTAGGGTAATCAGCTGGCTTGCAGAGCTTGTGGGTGTCGGCGTGGACTTAGAGCCCAGGCATGTACTAAGGCTTTCAGTAGCGGGCCAGTGCACCGACCAAAGCAAGGCAGCCAAGATACACTTCTGGCGTCGCGAGCGCCTTCCGCTTCCGTTGCGCTATCTGGAGGACAGGAGACTGGTCAGGCACCTGAAAGAAGCCTTGATACTCGCCGAGGACGTGGGGAAGGCCCTGTCCACAGCGGCCCAGCGCGCCGAACGGCAGGCATCTGCCCAGGCCCAGGCGGGGCAGGCGGGCCCGAAGACCACGGAGAGCACTCCTCAGACAAGTGCGAAAAGAGAAGAGCGCGAGAGCCTGGTGCTACAGCTCGTAAAGACGTCCGCCCTGCCCACGTATTGGTCTGGCCTTGAGGCTGAGTTTCTGCGCCTTCTAACAGAGCTGGCCGACCCGGAAAAGGACCCGGCGCGTGTCCGGGAATGGTGGGGGCAAGCTGTGCTAGGGTGGGCGTGGGGCGCACTCGACCAGGTCCTCGCCACCCTGCCAGAGGGCCTGCAGGCTCTCAGGCTTTCCGTAGCGACGCGAGGCTTTTTCCGCATGCTGAGCGTGCCGAAGCTAAACCGTTTCCTTGGCATCGAGTCGAGAAAGCGGTCAGCGCGCGCCAGCTAAACCCTGTAGCGAGGAGGCGGGATCATGCCCGTACCAACCAGCAGGCAAAGAGAGTTTGTGGCTTACCTGGAGAGTCTTAAGGAAAACCGGGGCGCGATGGCTGCACTGCGCCGGGGCGCCGGCAGGTCCCCTGGCACGGCGCCGGAGATGTTTCCGTACCTGGTGCCTCGCACGCAAGGCCTGAGCCAAAAGGATGCCGACCTTTACTACCTGGTGGCGGCGCTTTACGCACTCCACCCAGAGAACACCGGAGAAGGGAACCTGGGCGCGGCTCTTCGCCAACTGGCCCTGCGCCGCGGGCCTGGGAGCGCTGATACACGGGCCGGGGAACAGGCGGCCGCCACACCCGAAAGGGCAGCGGCAGAAGGTGAAGTTGGCGAGGAAGGGTCAGGCTCCTCCGCACAGCGGGCGGGTGATGCTGGCGCCGTCTCGGAATCCGTTGAGCGGCGCTTCGTGGCGTTGCTTCGAGCGAATTTCGAGGATCTGCCCGGGCATCTTCGACGGGCTGTGATGCTTTTGGCCTCGGCTCAAATTCCCGTTCCCTGGGCGCAATTGCTGGCAGACTTATCCTACTGGGACCATCCTGAGCGGTTCATCCAGCGCGCATGGGCTGACAGCTTCTGGGCCGGTGGTTCATCCGCACAGGCAATACAGCCCCAAGCGGAGCAAGAGCAAGAGAGCGGCCGTTTAGCCGCCGAAAGCTAAATCACAGGAGGTGCGGAGAATGTACGTGGAGTTGCACATGCTGCAGAGTTTTGGCCCGTCATGCCTCAACCGGGACGATGTGAACGCGCCCAAGGACTGCCTTTTCGGCGGCGTTCGGCGCGCGCGCATTTCCAGCCAATGCATAAAGCGCGCAGTCCGATGGCATCCGGCTTTCAGCAAAGCCGTCGGCCAGGAAATCAGCAAGCGCACCAAGCGCCAGGCCGAGCGGCTTACTAAGGAATTGTGCGAAGAAACGGGTGCGGACGAGGATCTGACAGGACGCATTGTCAGCGCGGTATTCAGTCGAGCCCTCGTGCGGGTGGAAAAGAACCTATCCACAAACGTGCTGCTGTTTCTCGGAAAGGACGAAGTAAGCCGCATCCGCCAGGCCATCGTTGACAACTGGGACGCACTGGCCAAGGCCGCCGCCAAGGGCAAAGAGCAATTGGCGAAGGTGGCGAAAAAAGTGGCCGAAGGCCTCAAGCCTGGCACCAAGGCAGCCGATGTTGCCCTTTTCGGCCGGATGGTAGCTGATAAGCCAACCTGGAACGTAGACGCTGCCTGCCAAGTAGCCCATGCCATCTCCACCCACCGGGTGCAGATGGAGAGCGATTTTTACACGGCGGTGGATGACCTCAATCCACAGGCGGAAACCGGCGCCGGCATGATGGGCACAATCGAGTTTAACAGCGCCTGTTTTTACCGCTACAGCCTGCTCGACTGGTGCCAGCTTCTCAACAACTTCGCTGGCAAGAACGACGGGGGCAAGTACAACAACCCCACTGAGGAGGACTATCGTCTGGCCCGTGCCGCGGTGGAGGGCTTCCTGCGCGCTTCGGTCTTCGCGATCCCCTCAGGCCGGCAGCACTCCATGGCTGCCCAGAACCTTCCCAGCTTTGTGATGGTCGTTGTGCGGCCCGAGGGCGCGCCATGCTCTCTGGCCAACGCCTTCGAGCAGCCGGTGCGCGTGTCCGAGTACGAGACCGGCGGGCTGGTGCGCAAATCCATCGAGGCTCTCGATGACTACTGGGCCAGGCTGGACAAGATGTACGGCACGGCAAAGGACGCCACCGTCATTGCCTGCTGGGACACCGAGGCCGAAGTGAAGGCCCTCGCGCCTGCTCGCGTAGAGAGCGTCGAGAAACTTTTCCAGGGCGTCATCGGGCTGCTGCCGTCCGGCGGGGGTGATTAGCCATGCCGGTCCTTTTGCTTCGCCTCGCCGGGCCGATGCAGTCGTGGGGCACGCAGAGTCGCTTCACCGACCGGGACACGGGTCGGGAGCCTTCCAAGAGCGGGGTCGTGGGGCTTCTAGCGGCAGCCCTAGGCGTGCCGAGGACCGATGAGGGGACAATCGCGCGCCTGGCCGCTCTGCGGATGGGCGTCCGGGTGGACCGCGAAGGACAGGTCCGCACGGACTTCCACACCGCAGGCGGTGGCCGCGTCCCTGGCCTTAAGCGCTACGGCGTAGCCAAGGCCGACGGATCCTCCCTTAAGGACAACACCGTGGTTTCCTATCGCCACTATCTTTGCGACGCCGAGTTTCTCGTGGGCATGGAGGGCAACGACCGCGCCTGGCTAGATCAGCTCGACGCAGCCCTCGCCAATCCTGTCTGGCCCTTGTACCTGGGCCGCAAGAGCTTCCCGCCCAGCCTACCCGTCCGCGTTGGCGTGTCAGATCTGTCGCTACTCGACGCCCTCCGCTCGGTGCCTTGGCGCAGCCGCCACGATGACGATAAGCCAGACCCTCAACGAGGTCTGCGGGTGGTCATCGAGACCACCGATCCGACCTTCGAGGCCCGCTACGATCAGCCCGTCAGCTTCCACATCCTCGACCGCAGTTACAGACTGCGCTATGTCCGCACGGAGTGGTTCAGGGCCGACGAAGTGCCTATCGAGCCAGTGCCGAAGAAGGTGAAACCATGTACCTCTCCCGACTAATCCTCAATCCGCGTTGCAACCAGGTCCAGCGCGAGCTGGCCGACCTCTACCAGCTCCACCGCACCCTCCTGCGCGCCTTCCCGGAGCGCCTGCCGCAGTCAGAGCGCGTTTTGTTCCGCGTGGACGTGGACCGTCGCACCGGCGTGCCCACAGTACTCGTCCAATCTCAGTCCCAACCGGATTGGTCCTTCCTCGCCGACAGGCCCGATTACCTTCTCCGCGTGCCGCCGCCTCTTGAGAACCCCGCCTGGAAACCCTATCACCCCTCCGTCGGCGTTGGCCAACTCCTGCAATTCCGTCTCCGCGCAAATCCGACCTTCCGCCGCAACAATAAGCGCCTGGCCTGGCTTCGCGAAGAAGACCAGCGGGCTTGGCTGGACCGCCAGGCCGAGCGCAGCGGCTTCCGCCTCCTTCAGCTCACCGTCATCCCCCAGGGCATGGCAACCGCAACCAAGTACGACGACAGTCACCGCCACAACCTCCGCCACTTCGCCGTGGTGTTCGAGGGCGTCCTGCAAGTGACCGAACCAGATGCTTTTCTTGTCGCCATTGCCCGCGGCATCGGCGCCGGGAAGGCCTTCGGGTTCGGGTTGCTGTCCGTCGCGCCCGCTCGCTGAGGGCTGCAGATTTGGGTAGTGTGCGCACCTTGAAAATTGAGGCGCGCTGGCCGTGCGCGCTTGGGCGGCATGGCGTTTTCAGCACTGGCGACGACGCGCAAACCGCGCTGCCCGTGTGCCCTCGACCGGCATCTGCAAAGTCCCAGACGCGGAGTGGGTCCTTGAGGTCTGCGGAGAGATTGCGCCAGCCCGAAAACTCCAGACATCGGAAGCATCTGCCGCAAGCCACCCGGGAAGTCGGGTATGGGCGGCCCCCTGCATGCAGGACATTGTTCCCGGCGCTCGCTGCTTCAGGGCGATGACTTCCGGGCGCCGGGCCAGCCAAGACGAGCCCTCCGCCCGGCCACCTGCGAGCTGGGTGCTTATCCGACATTTGCCCTGCTCAGGGGCTGTCTCTTATACACATCTC
>JANZZA010000704.1 GCA_026419655.1 Armatimonadota bacterium
GCATTCTGGCACATTATCAGGCCTTCTGGGCCGAGGGTGAGGCCTATGACGCGGAGCTTACGGCTGAAGGCATGACGGGCTAGGGCAATGCCCATGGGGTGCAACTCGGGCATGGAAGCCGGGCCATAGTCGAAGCAAATCATAATTGCAGCACCAGGTGGCAGGCCCTGGATATGGTCATAGATGGCCCGGGTACGTGGGGAAACTGAGCCCAGCGGCAGCGTCCAGTTGAAAACAAAGGGAGCAGCAACCACCAGGGCGATGGCCAGATAAATGACGCGACGGTCTATCCGCATCAGGCGCTGCAGCATGGAGCGCTCCCGCCAAGTCTTAAGAACGACTCTCAACCCCCAGATGCGCCCGCTCGATACCAACTATTATGCGAAGCGAGGTGGCTATGGCTCCCAGGGCCACACCGAAAAGAATCCCCCGCTTGGCAGCGACGGTCGGGACGCTCATGAGCCATTCGGTGACCTGGGGCAGACGCGGAGAAATCTGCTCTCCAATAGGCACGCGGCCAAGCATCACGACAACCGCCGCCAGAAGCAACAAGGTAGATTCGGGGCTGCGCGCACGGAAGCTACGATAGGCGGCAGAGGCTACAAAGAACGCCAGCAGAGAAAACATGCTTGCGTCCAGCGGCACCTGGATATTGGTGAAAGCCCAGTTGAAAGGAGTGCCCTTTTCCTTGCCCCAGGCCAGACCCACGACTACCATGGCTGAAAAACCCACTAGAGTGACAATGCTGTATTGCCAGCCCTCGCGGCGACGCCGGATGCGCTCCAGGTGGCGATGAAAAAGGCTGCCGATGCCCAACACGAGAGCAAAGGCTCCAACGATACGCGCCCACGCCGTAAGGGCCTCCAAAACATCCTCGCCGACCTTGTGAGGCACGAAGAATTGCACCAGCATCACAAGGCCAACGATGAAAGTTATCGCAAGCGGTATCTGGAGTCTCACCCGCCGGCCCCCTCTGGTCAGGCGGCCATCCGAGTCCAAAGTGCTGCCGAGCGAGCAGGAGCCTGAACCGCAGCGGCCCGGAACCCCGGCTGCAAGGGACAGTTACAGCTCCCAACGATGGCACAGGGACGGATAGATGCCAGGCCCGTCATCCTCGTAAGACAGCGGCAACTCCACTGTCTCGCCACCCTCGCGACTGGAGAGGTATATGGCTTTGATAAGCTCGACGGCCTTGCGCGCATCGCGGCCGGTGATTTCCGGGTCACGGTTCTCGCGGATGGCAGCGCATAGGTCACGAACATGCTGCAGATGCCCGTAAATATTCAGTGCCGTTGGGTCTGCCGCCGTGCCCTCGCCTGCTTTTTCCCTAGCTTCCTCCGCGGCTTCCTCGCCCGGAACATCCCAGCGCACAATTTTTCCGTCTTCCCAGCGTATGGTGCCGTCGTCCCCGGAGATTTCAATGCGCATGCCGTAGCCAGGGGTGACAGACGTGGTGCCCTCGATGACGCCAAGGGCGCGGTTCTCAAATTCAACTATGGCTACAGCCGTATCTTCGACGTAGATGTTGCGCACCAGGGTGCGGCAGTGCGCATTCACACACTTAACGTTGCCCATCACCCACAAGAGCAGGTCAATGCCATGCACGCCCTGGTTCATGAGAGCGCCGCCGCCGTCCAGCTCCCAGGTGGCCCGCCAGGTTCCGCTGGCGTAGTACTCGTGGCTGCGGAAGTACTTCTGGTAGCAATCGCCGAGAACTATTTTGCCTAGCTTCCCAGTCCTGACCGCCTCGCGGAGCCTCTTCGAGTCAGGATAAGTGCGGTTCTGGAAAACACAGGCCAGCTTGACGCCGTGCTGCTCGGCGGCCGCAATCATGTCGTCCATGGCGCGCAGGGTTATGTCAAGCGGCTTCTCGCACAGGACGTGTTTGCCGGCCTGCGCCGCCGCCACAGCCACCGGCGAATGGAGCCCCGACGGCGTACAAACTGACACCGCTTGCACTTCATCTTCCTTGGCGAGCATCTCTTCGTAGTCGGTGTACCAGCGGGCGCCGTGCTTCTCGGCCAACTCCTGAGCGCGCTCAGGGATAATGTCGCAACACGCCAGGACCCTGGCCTCGCCGGAAGCGGCCACGGCGTCAGCGTGCCACGGCCCTATTACGCCACAGCCCACGATTGCCCAGCCAATCTGACCGCCGCCGCACGAACAACAACCCTGCGTGCCGGCGCCGGCAGCATCTTTGTCCTGTGTCATTTTCTATTCCTCCCTTTAAACAGCTTCAGCCCTGCCCACCTCACGCCCCAAGGGCCAGGGCCTTAGTGATGCTTTTGAGCACTATCACGTGCTCCGCTGTACCATCAAGCACGTCTGATTCCAGGTCCGCGCTCATGGAAGCCTGCAGCCATGAACCATTCTCGAGTTGCTGGGCGAGAAGGCTATCGGCCACTGCAACAGCCACGTCGAGATAACCTTGCACGCCAAGGGCCGCATACAGTTCGGCGGCGGCCCAGCCCACGAAGCCACTCCAGATACTGCTATCGCGGTCCGGAGAAGAGTCGGTGTAGCGCAGATAGGAGCGGGCCAGCTCTCGCCAGTGGCCATCGCCCATAGCCTCGCCCAGCTTTGTAAGGAACAACGCCGCAAGGGCTGGAGCCGCGTGGAACTGCGATGGGCGCCCCACATGATAGACGTAGTGGAACTCCTCGTCTTCAGCGAATCCGGTCTGGATGAGCTTGCCACCCGCGCCGGTTACCATGTAAAGCGCATTGGGCCGCGGCTGCAGGTCTAAGAGCACCTGAAGGTATTCACCTGCTCTGAGGGCCGGCTCGGTCTGGCCCATGTGGAGGCACGCAAGTCCCCCTACAGCGGTGCTGAGAAGGTCTTGCTCGTCTGCAAAGCCTGCAGCAGGCCCAGCGGTGAGGAAGCCCCCGGTCTTTGGATGCTGCAAGCTGAGAAGAAACCCTGCCGCCGGCCAGGAAAGAGAAAAGATGCCCAGTTTCTGCGCGCCTGAGACGAGCCAGGCATTGGCATATTCGTAGTAGCGGCCCATCAGGCCGAGGCGCGGATAAAGCCTGGTAAAGTCGCCCTCATCATCCATGAGTTGGTCCACTACCCACGCGCAAAGTCGTGCAGCGCGCTCCTCTTCGCCCATGAGAGCCAGGGCATAGGGGACCTTGTGACAAGTAGCAATGCCGTGGTCAACGGGCCGGAAAGAACCATCCGGCTCCTGCTGGGTCATAAGCCATTTCGTGCCGCTGATGACCGCCTGCCGATAACTCTTGAGGTCCATGAGGCCACGTGCTCCTTCGATGCCTGCCACCAAGCCGCAGCCGCCCGATGGATCCTGCAACCCGCGCATCGCCGCCCGCCCCTCCCATCCCAACAGGCATTCTCCCACCGCACGCCCCCGCCGCCTGTCACGGCAGCCCGGCCTTGGGCACCCATTTTAGCCGACCAGCGAAGGCCCCGTAAAGCCCTACCCCGCCCCTGGGAGTATTCAGTTTACTCAGGATTTTGGTTCAGGCAGGAAAGAGTAAGGCCCGGAGAATCACCTTGGTGGTCCAGCCGAAAACCCGGTGTTGGCTTATGCAGGGCCACAAGAGTGTATAAACCTGTATGTCCCACCTTTTACCTCCGAGTGCATCTCCGAGGTGCTGCAGAAACTTCCACAATAGTCTCCTTACAAAACCGAATACTCCCTCCGCCCTTGCTATAATTCGCGTCCGTCCAGATTCCCACTAGCTCTGCCGCATATCATACTTGTGAGGCATTGCAAGGATAGATACACATAACTGGCCCCAAAGCTTCGACTGTTCACACGGCCGAGGATTCCGCTTTGGCCCCTTCGACAAGCACCAGGACCAGCGCCGAGGACCTTCTTGCGGCATCCCTCTGTGGACTGTTGCAAAAGGTGCACCACCAGCCCTGGAGGGAGTATTCGGTTTTTAAAGGGGCTCCTGCAAAAATCGTTTTCCAGGCCGCCCGAGGAAATCACGGGTGAATGGGCAGCCATACAGCGCCGTGCAGTTTCCTGGGTCCAAGGACGCCGACACCAGGTCTTGGAACAGTCTACGACGTGATTCTTCGCGTCTGCCTCCTTCCCGCCCGAAACAAAATCCGGAGAAAACCGAATACTCCCCGGGGAAGGAGCAGTTTCTGTAGGGGCCGGGCGGAGTATAATATAGTTCGGAAAATGCCCCGGAGGAGGCAGCAAAACATGAGATTAGCTGCACGGCGAATAGAGGCCTGGCAACTGTCCGGGGCAGAGTGCTATGACGCGCGAAGAAACAATAACCGATAACATGGACGAGTTCCTGGGGGTCCTGCCGCCCCGCGCGGCAGAACTTCTGGCTGCTAACCCGCGACTGGAAGAGCTTTTGGAGGTAGTGATTGACCTGGGCCGGCCTATAGAGGCCCGGTTCCCGGAAGGGTTCGTCTTGCTTGACGGCGACGCGACACGTGAAGACCTGGAGCACGTGGTGTCGCGAGTGGGGGAGTTCGACCGGGACAACCGGGCCGGAATCGAGCGGACCCTACACCGGATATCTTGCATCCGGAACCGTTTTGGCGAAATAGTGGGCCTGACCTGCCGGGTGGGGCGTGCGGTCTATGGCACAATTGACATAATCCGCGACATTATTGACACCGGC
>JANZZA010000059.1 GCA_026419655.1 Armatimonadota bacterium
CAGCGACCGATGCGCAGGGGACCGACCGTTTTTGCTCGCAACAGCATCACGGCGATCACTACCGGTGCCATCCGTCGCTTCGGCCCCCCGCCTAGAAGCCTTGGGCATTTCCGCTGCCACGGCAGTATCGCCCTGGAGACGAGTTTTTGCGCGGACAACCAGCTCGACGCCGCTGTCTTATCGCGCTGGAAGCCCTGGGATATAGTGGGCGCGGCAGCGATTTTCCTGGCTGCTGGAGGTATCATACTCACTTCAAATGGCGAGGCCGTGCCGTCCTGGCAGGGAGATTTCTACGACGAACTAATCCTGGGCGGCGCTAATCTGCCCGAGTTTGTGCCCCAGGTTATTCCAGGCTGGTCTTGCCCGGTGGAAAGCGACCAATAACTTGTATCCGCAGCTCAGCCTGTGCTGCGCAAGCGCTACCAAAAAGTCTGCGAAGGGAGCCGGCGGACAGCCTTTTTCAGGGGCGATTGTTGCGAAACGCGTCTCAACGTGGCCGTCAATCCGTGTGCGGCACACATTTGTGCCTGCGAGTTATACTGTTAAGGCGTGAGTCTTTTATGGAACGATGTTTTTGCAACAGTGGCCAAGGGGTTTTGCCCACAGGACCTGACAGCGAGCTTTATGCTTTTGGCCCGGAGCAGCGAGTTTAGTCTGCGGGTTCTGGCCCTGTGTCGTATGACCTTGCTGTCACGTGAGGCGCGGGGCTAAATAGTTACCAGGTAGCTGAGTAAGTCGTAGATGCGAGGTGTTGGCCATGCTGGAGGCTATCGCCAAGCGGTTTAGCTGCCGGTCCTTCAAGCCGGACCCTGTGCCTGACGAAGCTGTGCAGGAACTTCTCCATGCAGCCTTATGCGCGCCGTCGGCCCACAATGCACGGCCCTGGCACCTGCTGGTGGTACGAGACCCCGAAAAGCGGCGCGCCCTGGCGAGGGTGCATAAATGGGCGGGGTTTTGTGCCGAGAGCCCGGTAGTAATTGTCGTCGCTGCCGACCCCAGCCGCTCTGACCACTGGTGGATTGAAGATTGCTCGGCAGCCGTGGAAAACATCCTGATTCAGGCTACGGCTATGGGCCTGGGCACGTGCTGGGTGGGCGTCCGCGGCAGCGACGAGCGCGGATATGAGCGCGAGGAGAAAGTCCGCGAGGTCTGTGCGATCCCGCCAAACATCCGTGTCGCCGCGCTGGTGGCGGTGGGATACCCGGCGGTCGAGGGACAGCCGAAAGGCCCTGCTCCCTTAGAGGCCATCCACGGCGAGACGTGGTAGGAGCAGCGTCTGAAGGCAACCAGCCGTGCCCAGGGCTGACAGGCGCTCGCGGTTTACTTTTGGCGCCGACGCCAGGACGTTGCAGAGGGGCGCGTCTGACCCGCTTTGCAGTCAGTCCACCCACAGCCCGTTGACCATCTCCAATGTGTCGTCAACGAGGACCTTTCCGCCCTCGGGCCCAAACAGGCTATCTGCCGCCGCTGCGCCGTAGCCACCGCCAGCTAAGGCCCTTGCCGTTGGCAGATATGAGCAAACTTCGCCAAATCTGCTTCCCGCTAGTTGTACGACAAAGGTCTGGACAGCCTTGCCTCGGGCCTTGATGCGTACGCCATAGTCGAGGAATAGCTCAAAGGGATTGGTGGCCATGGCGATGTCGCCGATGCGCAGCGCGTGCACCTCGACGGGGCTTGTCTCGCCGGGCCGCTGGCGCCGATACCGCTGCATTACTTCC
>JANZZA010000125.1 GCA_026419655.1 Armatimonadota bacterium
ACCAGCAATCTGAAGCAAATCGCCATGGCTCACCTCATGTACGCCCAGGATTATGACGAGATGCTGCCCGGCCACGGCAATGACGCAGTAGCGCCATGGCCACTCATGATTGTGCCCTACGTCAAGAACGGCCAGATTTTCCACTGCCCGTCGGCGCCGAACCTGGGCCACATGGTCATTGACGGCACCGACGTCAGCTACGGCCTGAATTGCTACTACCTGGGCTACCGATCAATGGGCATGGTCCAGGATGTCGCCGGGACGATAATGTGTGCCGACTCCAACGGTGACAACCGCATCGGCCCAGATGCGGCTGTGCGAGCAGCCATTTTGCCCGGCTGTTACCACCAGCTCGTTGACCGCCACAATGAGACTGTAGGGATCGCTTTCTGCGACGGCCACGCCAAGGTCATGAAGCTCACGACGATCGAGGCCAACGACGCCGTCTGGTTCAACCCGTCGGTGTTTTAGGGGGGTCGGCGGGATTTGTCGGCGCGGCCCTGTTGCTGGGGTCGCAAGGCCAATTCCAGCTCCTCACCAGTCGGCTGCCGCCCAACGGCTGCGTACCGCCGCCCAACGGCGGAGTACCCTTTCGATCCCGCTAAGCGGCACGGAGAAAAGGCTGCTCTTGTCGTCCGGTCGGCCGGAGAGGAGTGGTGGGACTGAGCCCAGGCCGAGGCGCTTGCGGAACTGCAGCCGTCAAGGCGCAGCGCGCAAGGCGTCGTAGCAGCAGGGCCGCGGTGCCGCCACCGGGAGGACCCGGGCCGGAGCAAAGGATGGACCAAAGATTTACGGCGTCGCGGCCATTGTTAACCGGCGGTGCGCATCTGCGCAGTCCTTGATAATTTAGAAGCCCACGGCGATGCGCCCGACGAGGACCTGCGCGTCACGGTAGGGCGGGAGCTGAAGGCGGCTGTCGTTGGTTGCTTCCTCCCGGCCATACTGTAGCTCCAGGGTCACTCCTCTCGCCACGGCCTTAGCGACGCTCACTGTCCACAGCCGGTCGTAGGCCAGGGGTGCCCCGGTGACGCTTTCTAGCTTGTAGTAGGACAGTTCCGCTGGCCAGCTTCCCATCTTCAACCGCAAGGTCAGTCCCACGGTTTCGGTCTCCGGAAACACAGGCACGCAACGCATCCATCGCTCGAAGGGGATGTAGCCGGACACCAGCCCGGCCTCGTCAGGATCTGCCACGTAGTCTTCGAAGTACGGGTGCAGGGTACTGTAGTTTACATCGTAGCCGCGGGAGGCCTTTGCCCAAAGCCCGCGAAGGGACCATTCAGGCTTGCGGCAAAGGTCAGCTATCACTAGGGCAGCATAGGCATCGCCGCCCGAAGGCTTTGTGCCGTCGGCCAATCGCGTCTGGCGCGCGTACTCTGCCCATATCTCCCGCTCTCCCCAGTACTTCCACCAGCCGTCGCCACCCCAACCTCTCTCCTGCCCTGTGCCGTTGGCGAGGTAGTTCAAACCCAAGAGCCAGCGATCGGTCTCACGCGACAGCCGAAAGGCCATGTAGCTGTCGGTGTAAAGGTAGTCAGAACCGCCGGCGAAAAGGTCCAGGCCAAGATTTGTGCGCGCGAAGT
>JANZZA010000237.1 GCA_026419655.1 Armatimonadota bacterium
CGCGATGACAAGGCCGCAGCCCCACACCAGCCAGCGGTAAGTAGCGTCAGTGAACCAGCCCTTGCCGAGGACAAGCACGGCGGCCACAAACCCGTACCAGACCACGTCCCCAAGCTCGTGACCCAAATAAAACACCGCATATTCGCGCGGCGACTCGAGGCCAAAAGTAGCCACCTGGCCCGTTCCGACAGTCGCCCACCAGCCCGTGAAATAAGGATTGGCCAGCGACACACCAGCGCCGGCCAGCATCAGGGCATACCACGGAAGGGGCGAGGCCTCGGCGCCCGTGAGCGACACCCCAGAGGCCTGGCGTACCATCCCATAACCCATCCACACCAGTACCGCGCCGCCCAGCAAGCTGCACAGGCCGCGGACGCGCGCACTCGACAATAGTCTTGATAGGCCCACCGCAAATCCTGCCACAAGAAGAGCCTCCAGGATGGCGTGGCCGGCCGTAACAAGCAGCGCGGCGGCCAGACCCTGAGCGAGAACCTGGCCTATTACCAGAGCAAGCACGGGCCCCGGGACCATCGCTCCGGTAAGGGCAATCAAGAAGGCCAGACCGAAGATACGGACCATGGCAGGCCAAGATTAGCTGTCCAGCAGCGCTTGTGGCAAGCGCCGTGGCTACTGCGGGACTGTCCAACTGGCCGGCATTCTTCCCCCAGGCCGCGTCGGCGGGCGGGGAAGCGTTATAAGAGCGGTCCCTGCCTGCGGACGGCCTTGGGGAAAAGGATACCCGGTAAAACTGGGTTGCCTCTCGGTGACCGTCGTAAAACAATTCACGCGGGAGTCGTGCCCATCCGATGTTACTTGAAGGGGCAAACCTGTGCCGTATACGGACCGGCAGCCACGTCGAGATGGTTTTGCAACAGTCACTTAAGGCCCCTTGTCAAACTTTTTCGTCCTACTGCCGCCATGCGCTCCCTTTGGCTACCGGTTGGCCCGGGCGCTGTGCAGGGTTAGTGATACCGCCGCTATTGCTCCGAACATAGGCAGCCCCACTCTACTGTCTCCCCAGGTTAGCAAAATCCCAAACAGGATAGGTCAGACCCTGTGACTTGGAAAATGCAAGGCGTGCCGCCTACATTTGCATGTTTTCCGAGCGTCTTGCCCTTGCGGCTTCATCTTGTCGTTGGATGAGTGCCATCAGACCAGGTTCGTGCTCATCTGGCGATGCGTGCAGCGCCTCGTCGAAGAACTGGCGAGCTACGTCAAACATCCCCAGGCGCCGGTACAGCTCGCCAACAAGATACAGAATCACAGCCCTCTGCTCGGATTCCACCCTCCCGGTTTCAAGGGCTTGCTCGAAACGCGCAACTGCTTCCGCTTGACATTCCCGCTCGCGTTCTGGAAAACGCTCCATGCGCGCGCACCAGGACGCGCGCAAGTACAGGTCGGCCACCTCAAGGTCCTCGGTATCGGGGTCGGCGGCGAGGCATCGCGCTGCCAGGATGTACTTCGTTGACCCGCGCAGCTCATCGGGCGGCTCTTGGCCGACCACCTCCTCAGCCCTCAGCCCGCCGGACAACACAAAACGCTTCACTTCCGCGGGCACGCTTTCAAAGTCTCCAGGGTACCCAGCGAAGTGACACCGTGGACACGCCTGCACGAACACCGACAAAGGATCCATGCCCAGATAGTGGGGCCGGAAGTCCGTGTCCTTGCCACATGTCGAGCACGAACCCACACACCACGCCTCGAAGACCGTTCCACAAACTGGGCACGTGAGCGTCTCGGGCATGATTGTCGTCATTGTGCTTCCCCACTCCCTCTGGGGCCGGGATATTCTGCGCCACCACCCGGGGAGCCGCTGTAAACCGTATCATCGGTCTCCTCCCACCACCCATTGACGACAAGGGCACGCGGCCTTTGCTGTGCTTTATGAAGACAATATTTGTGACTGTTCCAACACCACCATCTCACCAATGAGTCGCGCCCATGCGGTATTACTTGCGGCCCAAACCTGTGCCATACCCGGACTGGCAGCTACGTCGGGGCGGGTTTTGCAATAGTCACAGTTAATATATACCCGCACTGCCAGGAGGGTTGCGCTCCCTGAGCTCACACGGGGCCGCTGGCAACTCTCTCGACGGCTTTTCAGCGCGGGCCAGCGGCAGATATTTTGTACAAGCCCGGGCTTGCCGTGTAGACCTGGTATTAGTTGCTCCCTATTGGGCTGGGCTTCGCTGCCACTGATGACGCCGTGCGTTGTAGACAATATGAAAAAGTTTGGGACGGCGGTCTTGAAGATAACCGTTGCATGAGCCACCTCAGCGACCGCAAAAAGTAAACCCCAGGCAAAACATTGAGCGCGCAGTTCTGTACCCTTTCTACAGCTCGGCTAAGCCTATCCTATTTTTTGCACCAATCACTGAGGACAACTTTGCACACAGGACACCGTTGCAAGAGTCACGTTTGTCGTCTTCCTGACGCGCTCGCAGGTAAAAAGGCCGGGCGCACGGCGTGGTACACTTTCTTCGTTCTCCATAAGCCAGCGTTAGCTTTCGAGACAATCACTAAACGGTCTCCCGTCTCCCTAGGAAGAGTTTTCTCCAGTGGTTCCGCTGCTTTCAAGCGTGGTCCAAACAAGCCCCTTATAACACCCAAAAGCCCCTGGCTGGCGGCTCTGACGTTTGCGTACTTTCGAGTGCTGGCAGGGAG
The DNA here is from genome assembly GCA_026419655.1 of Armatimonadota bacterium. GTDB lineage: Bacteria > Armatimonadota > Zipacnadia > Zipacnadales > FEN-943 > JANZZA01. The sequence goes on from JANZZA010000237.1 coordinate 2,665, forward strand.
CCACGCTCCTTCGGGAGTATTCAGTTCGCTCAGGATTTTGTTTCAGGGCGGAAAGAGCAAGGTGCGGAGAATCATCTTGATGGCCTGTCCGAAACCCGGTGTTGACCTCTACAGGGCCACAAAGGCCTACAAAGTTGTGTGTCTGAGCCTTTGTCTCGGTGCGCGTCTCCCAAGCGCTGCAGAAACTTCTCCAACAGCATTCTTAATAGTCCCTGCTGCCTCCTTTGCGTTGACAGCCTGGCTTGATGTGCTTATAATGGCGCCGACAAGTCGGGCAAGGAGGGCTGGGTAATGTCCGAGAATCCCGAAGGTGCTACCCCTCAGACCAGTGGCGAGGGAACCGGCGGCGGAGAAACACCGAAAAAAGGCCGCAGTTGTGGGCTTGTAACGTGGATTCTGATCCTGATTATCGGCCTTATCGTGGCTGCCCTGATTGTCCATAATGCACACGTGCAGCAGCAGAAGGCCCTCCAGGAAAAGGCCATGCGCCATTCCGTGCGCCAGAGCCAGCTTTCTCAGGTGGGCGAGGGGATAGCAAAGGCTGCCCAGCTTCTAAAACAAGGCGACCTCGGAGGCGCCCTGGATGCCCTTGAGGCTCAGTCCAACGTGCTATCCGCGCTGGGCAAAGAAGCCGCGAGCAGTGGCGATGTCGAGGACGCTAACGATATCATGCGCCGCAAGACCGCTGTCAGCGCGGTCCTCGATGCAGTAAGACAAAAACAGCAGGAACTCCAGGCCTTTGCAGAGCAGCAGATGGCGTCCTTGGCTACCGACTTCCCGAAGGTGAGGCAGGCCTTGGAGGCCGTTCCGGCCGCGTCTGAGGCCCCAGCCCAGCCCGAAACGCAAGAGGCGGCACCGTCTCAGACAGGCACTGCTCAGCCTGCTCCAGGGGCAGCGGCCGTGCCCGCGCAGCCAGCACCAACTAGTCCCCAGCAGACACCCGTTGTACCAGGACCTTAGTAGTTAGCACTCCGACCGTGGTCTGAATCGCAGAGCACAATTTCTCCTTGCTCGCTGTGTTACGAGGCTGAGGCCATCGCCGTCGGGGGTAGCAAGACCGTCGTAGACCCCCGGCGGCGTTGCTATAAGGCTCGGCCAGTCTTTTCAGACCCTGGCCGAAAGGACATGGGGCAGGATACTTATGGCAATCTCCAAGCGGAAGGCAGCGGATTTGGTAAAGCGATTGGGGTCGCGTAACATCGTCTCCCGCGAGGCCTTGATGGCGGAGATCGTCAGCGCGGGCGCCTTGGCCGTGCCTTCGCTGGTAAAGATGCTCCAGCACACCGACTACGCTGTCCGCACTGCCGCCGCCCAATGTCTGGCTCGAATCGGCGTGCGCGACGACGCCACCGTCCGCGCCCTCATCCAGACCCTCAGCGATTCGAGTAAGAACGCCCAGGAAGCAGCAGCGCAGGCCCTCGCTACGGCTGGCGACTTAGCCGTGCCCAGCCTGCTGGATGCCCTCACAGGCCCTGACCAGTCGGCTCGCCGGTGGGCGGCCGAGGCTCTCGGCTCCATCGGCGATGAGTCCGTCGCCCAGCAGCTCATCGCCCGCCTCAACGACCCTAACCTCGATGTCCAGCGGGCTGTCGTGGCCGCCCTCGGAAGCCTTCGCAGCCGCAAGGCTATCATGCCCCTGGTACAGGTGCTGAGGTCCGACAACGCCGAGCTTGCCAGGGCGGCTGCACATGCGCTGGGCAAAATCCGCAGCAAAATTGCCGTAGAGCCACTTGCTGAGGCCCTCACCGCTGGCACGGAAGATGTTCGTGCGGCCGCTGCAGCTTCCCTGGCCAGCATCGGCCAGCCTGCTGTGGGGTGTCTTATCGAGCTGCTAAAACATCCCGACCCTACCGCTCGTCGGCACGCAGCAGAGGTGCTGGGCCAGATTGGCGATCCCTCGGCTGCCAAGGCCCTCATCAGAGCTCTCGACGATGAGAGCGAGCGCGTGGTGCACCACGCAGCCCTTGCTGTCGGTCGAATCGGCGCCCGGTCCGCGTTCCCTCACCTCGTAAAGCTTCTCAAGCACCGCGATGCCTCAGTGCGTTGCGCGGCCGCCCAGGGGCTGGCTGTCCTTCGCCTGCCCAAAGCCGTAGCTCCGCTTGCAGCGGCTGCCCGCGACCCCGACTGGGTCACCCGTCTCTCGGCTGTAAAGGGACTTGCTGACCTGGCACGACCTGAGTGCGTCCAGCCCCTGCTCCGTGCCCTGAGCGACAGCGAGTGGAGCGTGCGTATGCACGCTGTGCGCGGCCTGGCAGCCATTGGCAAGCTTCCGCCGGCGGCGATTAAAGCTCTCATCAAGGCCCTCTACGATTGGCGGCCTAATGTCCGTCGCGAGGCAGCCCTCGCTCTTGGCAAGGTGGGCGCTTTGGAGGCTCAGGAGGCTCTCCAGGGAAGCCTGCGAGACCAGGACGAGACTGTCCAGCACGCTGCCCGGGAAGCCCTGGAAATGCTTGCCCAGGCAAGGGCTGCTCGCGCCTCTGCAGAGAGTGCACCGGCTCCCAAGCCGGCTGGACTGAAGTCGTCCGCCCAGCCTTCAACTGCAGCTCCGTCGAAAGCCACCGCAGAGCACCGCTCGGCCGCGCAGCCCCAGACACCGGCTCCGCGAAAGCCTCCTGTGCAAAAAGCCGCGCCGGCAAAGCCCGTGGCCAGGCCGGCCAAGCCGGAACCGTCGTCCAGGACTGCCTCGCCCGGGGAGCCCAAGAAACCACGGGCAGCGGTGGCGGCGAAGTCCTCTGGCTCGCGGCCCGTCCCCGAAGAAGCATCCGCCCGCCAGGCGGTCGGCGGAACCAGAGCGTCACAAAAGTCTAAGAAAGTTGCTGGACGATAAAAAAGCGCGATTCCTCCTGAGCAGCGAATGGCCGGGAAAGGCGCACCTTCTGCTTCTGCGCCTGTGAGGTCCACTAAGACCGCTGGCTCTGCAAAGCCCGCCGCAGGCACAAAGTTGGCCAGGACGAAGTCTAAGAAGTAGCCCGGTCCGCGGCAGCGGTGCTCTTCAGCCTTGTCCGTCAGTAGCCCGCGATGCCAAGATTCTTTCGGCGGCTTCGATATGAGCTGGTTTGTCCACGTCAAAGCAGATTTCCGGGTAGCGAGAGAGCACTACCGCCGCGCGGCAGCCCAGCACCCGCTCGCCCCTTCGTACGATGGCCGGGATGCTCAGGCGCCCCAGGCACAGCCCGACTATAAAGCCGAGGCCAAGCATCCTCGCCAGGGCCAAAGGGCTTTTCCGTCCCGCAAAAGCCTGTTCCACCCGCGCCATAGCTGCCCGCCACACCTCTGGCCTGGACAGTGCCAAATTGCCCCCCGTCACTTTTCCTTCTCTTAACCTTACTGCCGTCCTCGGAGCCTCAGCGTACGCCCCCGTCAGGTGCTTGACGAGTACGGCTGAATAAACCAGGTCCGCCCCGGTCGCCTGTGCCTGTGTGAGAAAATCTTCCACCGCCTGCGCTGTAAGCAGTGGCAGGTCGCCAGTTGCCACGAGGACGGGCCGCTCAGTCGCAAGAGGCCCCAGCCCGGCCTGCAGGGTGTCGGTAAAGCGAGGGCCATCTGCTACCGCGATGCATAATGGCGTGCCCACGGCGTTTAGGTCGTCCACGACGGCCTGAATTGCGGCTTCCGCCCCGGCCGTCGTGGCCACTACAACCGGCGCAAGGCCTGCCTCACACAGCGCTTGGGCCACATACTGCACCATGGGCCGCCCAGCTACTGGTATTAGGGCCTTCACGGGGATGCCCCAGCTCGCGGCGAGGGGGTCATCTGGCGTGCCGCCGGCCAGAATGAGGCCTGCTATACGTTGTCCCTCACCCGGAGACATCAGCTATCTCCACCCCCTGCGGAGCGGAAGTCACGGCGCTGGCCCAAAGGCCCATCCGACGTAGGTCCTGGGCAGCAGTCTCGGCAGTCTCCCTGTCGGCAAACAGGCCCCACACGCATGCTCCCGACCCGGCCAGAGAAACCGCTGCCGCGCCAACAGCGGCTACTGTCTCCATCAGTCTCCCCACGTCCTCGCGGGCCGCCACGACGGACCGCAGGAATGCATTCCTCAGCACGTCCGGCCTGGGCAGGGGCTCGCCGGCCCTCATAGCACGGGCCACGGCTGCAGCGGCCCGGCCGTCGCCGAAATCTGCCGCACAGAGCTGCCCATACGCCCAGGCTGTGCTCACGGGCGCCCCCGGCCACGCCACCACCGCCCAAAAGTCCTGCGCCGCCGGCAGGGGCTGGAGCTGTTCTCCACGCCCGCCGGCCAATGCCGCCGCTGCCCCAGAGGCAAAAAATGCCACGTCGCTGCCAAGCCCGGCCGCCAGAGCTTGCACGACCTCCGCCGCCAGAGGCCTGCCCAGCAGATAGTTTAGCCCCACCAGCACAGCCGCCGCATTGCTGCTCCCGCCCCCCAGCCCGCCGCCCGGCGGCAGGCGCTTTATGAGGCGAATCGTCGTGCCATGCAGAAGACCGGTCGGCCGCAGAGCAGGGGCCTTCACCAATAGATCTGGGTCCCTGCACCCGCACTTGCCATCGGCTGGGGCGACACTGTTTGCTGTTTGGCCCTCACTCAGAGCCCCGATTAAGCGTACCGCTGCCTTCCAGCAAAGGTTCGCCACTCCTCGCGGCGCAGGCCACCCGTCGCTGAGTACCTTCAGGCCTCGCGCGGAGCCACCCAGCTCCACTCTTACGCCGTCACAGACGCTGATGGCCTGGAACACTGTGGCGATGTCATGATAGCCGTCGGCCCGCCGCCCCACGACTTCAAGGCACAGGTTCAGCTTGGCGTTGGCACGCAGGGTTATCCAGCGTTGCCTCATAGGGCTTCTCCGTCTCGGGCAGCGGCTTTACGGCTACTGCCCGGTCGGCACATTCCGGCCACAAAAAGTGCGGCCATTAGCGCTGCCCCCGCAAGACTGGCGTAGCATCCCAGCGTAAAGCTTGTCGGCTCGTATACCAGCTCCAGGAGCCGGGCCGGTCTGTCCACATAAGGCACGAGCATCTGCACCCAGTTGGCTTCAGCCAGCGGCACCGGTTTTCCATCCAGGTATGCCCTCCAGCCAGGGTAGCAGGTTTCCCGCACCAAAACCGCGCTGCCCTGTGGCAATGGCAGCCCATCCTCCGGCGGCGCCGCTGCCCTGTCCACGGCCGATTTCTCTTGCCCCGACCGCTCTGGCTCCACGACTATGCGAATACGGTTCGGGTCGGGCCTGTGTACTGCCAGTGCCGTCCTGGGGCTAGGGATAGCCACCGAGACGCACCTGTCCGGCTCCACCCTCTTTATTAGCTTGCCCAGTCCCGTGTGCCGTATCCGGCCGTAGTCAACTACGGCCACGCTCCCCGGCGGCTTATCAGGTTTCGTTGCCAGATTAGCAGTGGTCTGGAAGGCCAGGCTCTGGTGAGGCGCTATGAGGAGCTTTTCGGGTATTTCCGCCATCGCAGGCGCAGTCGTTGCCTCATACAGGTTGCACTCCCAGGTCGTTAACAGCCTGAGCGGCGGGGCGGGCTTGGCGGCGATGTCTTCTGGCGTCACGATGAACCGGGCGCCAAAGAATCCCGGTATCGCCAGCGGGTTATGTTCCCCGAAGCGGCGTCCGAAGAAGTCGTCATAGCGCCGGTATGTTATGCTGTCCGAGCCCTGCACGTCGTACAGCCCGAAAAGCATCGGCACGTTGGGCGGCATGCGGTTGAGGGCATTGGGGCCGAAAGACAATATACGAAAAGGTTTTCCTCTGGCCTCGGCGTCACGGGCCTGTTCCTGAAGCCAGACTATTATTTCGCTCGGTGGGCGCGCGTATTTTTCGTCAACAAGCGGGAAGAAGTGCCGTGCAAAGTAGCCCGAGTCGGCAGCCATCACGGCCATCGCCAGCGCCCACCACACCGGCCGCCGGTAGTGTATCGCAGCGGCCAAAAAACCTGCTCCTGCAAGCACGATCACGGCAAGCCGGGCAAACTGTAGCCAGGTATATGGACCAAGAGCCACTCCTTCACCCTCATAAGCCCCACTTGCTATCCACGCCGCCACGGTGCCGACAAAACCTACCACCAGTAGGCCCTCAACGCACCGAATCAGTACTTTTATCGCCCGGTTTTGTTCCTTCTCGCCCTCAGCAGTTGCCGTTTCGTGATTGCCTTCGGTCAGTCTTTGGGCGCCGAGAGCCGCGAGACAACACAGGGCAAAGCACGCCAGTACTATAGCCCTGTTGATGCCCCGGAACTGGCTGTAGCCTGGCACGAGCGAATAAAACACGTAATTCAGGGGCGACCCCAAGGCCAGGGCAAAGGCGACTATAAACAGCACCACCCAGAGCCAAACCTGCCGCCTGGGCCGCAAAATGAGTGCTGCCACAGCCAGGACAACTGTCAGGGCGCCCACGTACCACGTGGTTTCGGTGTATGCCCTATAGCCACCGCCGATGGCTGCGCCCCAGTGGTTGTAGTCCACGGGATTGCCGAAAATGTCGGGCATCAGGCCGGCGAGTAAATAGGGCCAGGCCAGCCGGTAATCCAGCATGGCCGGGTAAGCCAGGCCCACGCGCGACGACCGAAAGGCAAATTCGATGGTGGGCAATAGCTGGATTGCAGCCAGGGCCCCGCCCAGTATCAGGGCAGCGGCCCCCAGCCATATCGGCGTCATCAGCGGGCGCCCATGGCGTCCTTCGCGCGCAGCCACCCAGAGCACGAAAATGGCCAGCGCCAGCAATACATAGAAGGAAATCTGCAGGTTGCCGGCGAGGAACTGCATGGCCACTGCGAGGGCGGCGAGGGCCAACCAGCCCAGGCGGGCTGGGGAGGCATCCGCCCGCACGGACAGGTAATAAGCGCCCAGAATCAGCGGCAGCCAGCCCGGTACCGACCGGAAACTCGGCAGGCATATCCAGCCAACCACGAAACCGTTATACATCCACGCCACGGCGCCGGCCATCGCTGCCCGGCGGCGCAAACCCTGCCCGCGAAGGAAAAAGAACATGAAGCTCCCGGTGGCGAAAAGGTAGAAAAAAGCCGCCCAGGCAAAAGCGCGCTCCGGGCGCATCACCGCGAAAAGCCACGTCTCCGGATAAAACACGGCGGACTGGTTGTTACCAACAAAGGGCGTCCCGCAGAGCATGTAGGGATTCCACAGCGGGATTACTCCTCGGCGGAGCTGTTCGCCGGCGTATTTTCGCCATGGCCAGAATTGCTGGACGGCGTCGAGGATAGGATTCGAGACGCGCCGGAAGTTCATCTCGCGGGCGTGGGCCTTGAAGGGCTGCATTACCATTAGCAGGTCGGCGGGCAGAAGGACGCGGCTGCCGAAAAGGGCTGGGGCCAGGGGAGCAGCCGCCAGGACAGCCAGCGCCAGCAAACAACGCGCGCTCCGCCATCGCTGCCGTGGGGTGAAACCAACCCGGTGTCTCATCATTCTCCTCTGGAAAACTACCGCAAGCTGGAAACATCCTTAGCGCAATTTTCTGCTGGGGGAAACCCTTTGAAAAGGGTTCTCCCCCAGACCCCCTTCCCAAACTTTTTCGTGCTGCTTATACGCGCAGTAGCGATTGCGGCACCTTTGGCCCCTCTGCGCAGGCCTGGTGGCTGCGCATCTCCGCTAGGGAGTGTAGCATTTACGGGGAGGGGGTGCAGGGGGAACCCCGCTTTTTGCCCAAAGGGGGTTCCCCCTGCCTGGTGGGAACCCTCTAAAAGCAGAACAAAACACTTCAAGCAAACAGGCAGTGCGCACGGAGTGATTCTTTGACCAGGAACCCGTCTATGATGTAGACTTGTCTTGCCCACCCGACTCAGGTGTGAGCGCATTACAGCAGGGAGGCTGGAAGGTTGATTACCACCGCGGATTTCAAACCTGGCCTGACCATCGAGCTGGACGGTGAGGTCTACCAGATAATGCGCGTGGACCACATCAAGCCCGGGCGCGGCGCTGCGGTCGTGAAGACAAAATTGCGCAACATTCGCAGCGGCGCCATTTCGGAAAAGACCTTCCGGTCGGGGGAGCGGGTGGAGAGGGCTTTTGTCGAGCGGCGGGCGGCCACCTATTTGTACACCGACGGCGAGAATTACTTTTTCCAGGACGTGGAGACCTTCGACGAGCTGGAGCTGACCGGCGACCAGGTTGGCGAGCTGGCCGCCTGGCTCAAAGAGGGCGAAGAAGTCACCATGGCTCTCTACGAGGGCAAGCTAATAGGCCTAGAAGTGCCGCAGACGGTGGTGCGCCGGGTAGTGCAGACCGACCCGGGCCTGCGCGGCGATACAGCCAGCGGCGGCACCAAGCCTGCTACCATCGAAGGCGGCGTAGTTGTCCAGGTGCCGCTCTTCGTTAACGAGGGCGACATCATCAAAGTAGACACGCGCACGGGCGAATATGTTGAGCGTGCCAGCTAGCCCGGAGCGACGTGTAGTGCCGGGATTGCCTATGGACCGCCAGCGTATCCTTAGCCTGCTGGCGAGGTTGAAAGAATCGCGGGCCACCGAGCTGGAGGTGCGCGACGGCGATTTTCATGTACGCATTGTCCGCGCGGCGCCGACCGGCGGCG
>JANZZA010000278.1 GCA_026419655.1 Armatimonadota bacterium
CTTGCCTGCGGCGCCCAGATAGGCTAAAACTTGCTCTGCGTGAGCCGGGCCAAATGCGCCTTGGCGCCAGCCCAAAGCCTCTTCACCAGAGGGAGGAAAAATCGAATGGCGCTGAATCTGTCCGTTTGCGTCGAGATGATTTTCAACAACCTGCCTTTCGAGGATCGCATCAAGGCCGTTGCCGCTGCAGGCTACAAGGCCTTCGAGTTCTGGGGTTGGAGCAATAAAGACATGCCCGCCGTCGCAAAGGCCGCCGAGGAAGCGGGCCTGACAATCGCGAGCTTCTGCGTCGAGTACCAGGGGTCCCTTGTTGACCCCAACAATCGGGATAACTTCGTCGCCGGCGCCCGCGCGTCCATTGAGCAGGCCGTCAAGTATGGCGTCAAGACCCTCATCGTCACCACAGGCAACGAAATACCCGACGTTTCCCGCTGGGCGCAGCACGACGCTATTCTCACGGGCCTTCAAGCGGCTGCTCCCTACGCCGAAGAAAAAGGCGTCACTCTCGTCCTTGAGCCACTTAACATCCTCGTTGACCACAAGGGCTATTACCTGACCTCTTCGCAAGAAGGCTTCGACATCGTCCGCGCCGTCGGCAGCCCAAACATCAAGCTCCTCTACGACATTTACCACCAGCAGATTACCGAGGGCTTCCTCATCCCTACCATCAAGGCTAACATTTCGCTGGTAGGCCATTTCCACTGCGCCGACGTCCCCGGCCGCCATGAACCTGGCACCGGCGAAATCAACTACGCCAACGTTTTCCGCGTCATTGCCGAAAGCGACTACCAGGGCTACGTGGGCCTGGAGTTTGTGCCAACAACCACGCCGGAAGACGCCCTAGCCAGGGTCAAAAAGATAGCCGGCCTGGGGTGCGGATGTTGTTGACGCAAGCGCCTGGAAAATGGTTGGTCTTCTGGCGAGCTCGGCGTGGATTGCGTGTGAAATAGTGCTTTTGTGCCGGGCGGCGTGAGTTCTGTATCGGCGGGCGCGGGCTGGAAGCAGCACGGAAAAGTTTGGAGAGGGAGGCTTGGGGAGAACTCTTCTTAAAGGGTCTCCCCCGGAAAAGGCGTTCTGCAGCTTCGGGCGCGGCCAGAATAAAAAGCATCAGGCAAGAGGGGAGGAAACATGGCTGAATGCATCTTCTGCCGCATTGTGGCGGGTGAAATCCCGTCGGAGATAGTCTATCGCGACGACGAAGTAGTGGCCTTTCGCGACATCAATCCGCAAGGGCCCGTACACGTACTTGTAATACCCGTCGAGCATATTCCCGGCATCCGGGAAGCAGACCCCAGTAAGAACGCACTGCTTGGGAAGTTGATGACGGTGGCTGCCAAGCTCGCCGAGGAAGAGGGCATTGCCGACAGCGGCTACCGCCTGGTCATCAACCAGGGGCCCGACGCCGGCCAGGCGGTCTTCCACATTCACCTGCATCTCATTGGCGGGCGGAAGCTTTCCTGGCCGCCCGGCTAATCGGCGCGGTCACGAGGTGCACGCAGGTCCAGGACCTTTGTGATAGACCGCCCCGTTTCTTGGTGGGAAGAGGTGAACCGCTTTGTCAGGGGAGAGGCAGCTTAGAATAGGCCTGCCCAAGGGCAGCCTCCAGGAAGCTACCGTCGAGATTTTCCGCAAGGCCGGCTGGCGCGTGAGCGTGGACGTGCGCGGATACCACCCCGACATGGGGGACCCGGAGCTATGGGCCGTGCTTCTTCGCGCCCAGGAAATGGCCGTGTATGTCGCCGACGGTGTCCTCGACTGCGGCCTGACGGGGCTGGACTGGATCCTCGAGCAGGGCCGCGAAAACGATGTGGTCATGGTCACAGACCTCATCTACTCCAAGCAGGGCATGCGGCCCTACAAATGGGTGCTCGCCGTCCACGAAAACTCCGACATCCATTCCTGGGCCGACCTGGAAGGCAAGCGCATCGCCACCGAACTGGTGAATGTTACGCGCCGCGAGCTGGAAAAGCGCGGTGTACATGCCACCGTCGAGTACTCCTGGGGCGCCACGGAAGCCAAATGCCCCTCGCTCGTTGACGCCATCGTGGAGGGCACCGAAACAGGCTCAACTCTGCGCGCCAATAACCTTCGCATCGTCGAGGTGCTCTTCGAGTCCACCACGAAACTCATCGCCAATCCCCAGGCCTGGGCCGACCCGTGGAAGCGCCAGAAAATCGAGACCATCGCCATGATGCTGCAGGGCGCCCTGGCGGCCGAAGAGCAGGTGGGCCTGAAAATGAACGTCGCGCGGGCCAACCTGGAGGCGGTGCTTGGCGTCCTGCCAGCCCTCAAGCGCCCGACCATCTCGCCCCTGGCTTCCAACGACGGCGAAGACTGGGTGGCCGTCGAGGCTGTGGTCAGCAACCGGCAGGTGAGAGAGCTCGTACCCAGGCTCAAAGCCGCCGGCGCCCAGGGCATCATCGAATACCCGCTAAACAAAGTGATTCCCTGAGGGCGCCCGGCTAACTTACACTTTCCACGACACCTGGACGAACCAGCCGCCAATTGGCGTGCGCGGTGGAAGCAACACGAAAAAGTTGCGGAAGAGGGACTGGCGGATAACTGCAGTCTGTAGCTAACCCTCCGTGGTGCTGCAGCTGTGCCCCACACACGGGGGGTAAGCGAGGCGTACCGCGACGGCTGGACGTTGAGGCAGCCTGTGCCCCACACACGTGGGGGTAAGCGGCCGTGTGCCTATGCCCTCCGTGCGCTACGCGTTTGTTTCCCACACACGTGGGGGGTGAACCGTCGCTGGGTAAATCGGCCTTGGGCCGGAACGGGCGTTTCCCGCACACGTAGGGGTAAACCAAAGAGACGGAGTCTTGGAACTCGTGTTGACAGCACCTGCCCGCGCCGGATAAAAGCGTCAGGCGATGTCCACCTTAGCATCGGAGAGCGTAGCTGGCACCCATGAGAAAGCCCGTGAGGGGCCGCGCGACCGGCCCAGGGTCACCCTGCGCGCTATCGTGCTTGGGTTTTTGTTGGTTCCTCTGCACGTTTACTGGATCGTTACCGTCGAGGGCATTTACCACTGGAGCCACTGCACCGCCGTATCCCTTTACTGGAATGTAATCTTCAATCTGATGATACTGCTAGCCATCAACGCTGCTCTCAAGCGCTTCGCTCCCCGCTTCGCGCTAACGCAGGCCGAGTTTGTGACCGTTTACGTTATGATTGCTGTGGCCTCGGCCCTCGCCGGCCACGATACCCTTCAACTCGGCGTGCCGAATCTCACTATCCCCTATTACTACGCCACCGACGCGAACCACTGGGAAGAGCTTTTTCACCGCTACCTTCCCACCTGGGCCACGGTTTCCCAGTGGTCTGTGCTGCGGCCTCTCTACGACGGCCACACCACGCTTTACACACCTGACCGGCTTGCCGCGTGGCTGGGCCCGACGCTGTGGTGGACAGCCGTCATCTCGGCGGTGGGCCTGGTCATGATTGGCACCAACGTACTCATCCGCCGCCAGTGGACTCAGCGCGAAAAGCTAGGCTATCCCATCGTTCAGTTGCCGTTGGAGATGACGCGCGGCGGCCTCAACTATCGTTTCTTTTCCTCGCGCACGCTCTGGGTTGGCTTTGCCCTCGCCGCCCTGCTCGACCTCTACAATGGCCTCACTTTTTTCTGGCCAGCTCTTCCCATAATTGATGTGCGCCACGACCGCAACCACTTCATTGACACGTGGAGCTGGGGCCGGCCCCTCAACGCCATGGGCCGCATCTGGATACCCCTCTACCCCTTCATCATCGGCTTGTCTTTTCTCCTGCCTGCCGACCTGAGTTTTTCGATCTGGTTTTTCTACCTGTTTCGCAAGTTTCAGCAGGTCCTGGCGGCTGCCTGGCCTATTCCCCTGGCCCCGGAGCTTCCATATCTTAACGAGCAGTCCATGGGTGCATGGACGGCACTTTTTGTTTACGCGCTCCTGGTGGGCCGGGGGTACTTTGCCGCCCTGGGCCGGAGCATTCTTCGCGGCGAGCTCTCCCGTGAGATGGACCCCGCCGAGCCTATGAGTCACCGGGCTGCCTTTGTTGCCATTGTTGCTGGCGGAGCTTTCCTTCTGTGGTTTGCCATCCGGGCCGGCATGAGTGCCCCCGTGGCTGTGGTATTTTTCGCTTTTGCCATGGTGCTGCACACAGCCATCACGCGCATGAGGGCCGAGCTTGGGCCGCCGGCTCACGAGATGGCCGGTGGAATGAACTCTGCTGTCCTCTTGCGTGACCTCGTGGGTACCAAAGCTCTTGGCCCGGCCAACATCTCTATTTTTCCGTTGTTCTGGTGGCTCACCGGCCGGGGCTACCGCACTACCCCCATGCCAGTCCAGCTTGAAGGCCTCAAAATGGGCGAGGAGTCCGGGGCCGAGCCGCAGCGTCTCGCCGTCGCTATGGCCATTGCCTTCGCGCTGGGCGCCTTCCTGACTTGCTGGTTTTTTGCCCACCTGACTTACATGCGCGGCAACAACCCCATGATCGGCCATAACATCGGCCAGTGGGACATGATGGCCTCGTGGCTGCAGTATCCCCAACCCGTCAACGTACCGGGCATTATCTTTATGTTCGTGGGGGCTGGCCTGGTGGCCGCCATGACCTGGATGCGCACTCGGTTCTTATGGTTTCCCCTGCACCCGGCTGGCTATGCCCTCGGCATGAACTTCGGCGTTGAATATTTCTGGACCTGCACTCTTCTCGCCTGGGCCATAAAGATTACTATCATGCGCTACGGTGGCCACAAAGCGCACCAGAAAGCTCTGCCCTTCTTCTACGGCATTATCTTAGGGGAATTCACTGTCGGGGCCTTCTGGTCAGCCCTCTCGGTGGTGCTGCAGCGGTACATGTATGATTTCTCGCCCGGATAAGGTCTCGAGTGCCGCACTCTCCGTTGTCCAAGCAGTTAGCGTTATGAGACCACACCGCATAGAGAAGCCGCTGTTGTACAAACGTACCGACGCCGCCGCTGCCACAAGACCACACGCAATCAGAGAAGCCCGGGGACTAAGTCTTTCTGGCGGCCGCCTTTTGGTGATTGTTGCATATGCCATGGAAGAAATAGCCGGGTGTAGAAAGGATGCAGCAGCGCAGGCGCAACCTTTCACCTGGGTTCAGTTTTCGCGGTCGAAGACATAGCTCTCGCACCAGCCATCTATGCAAACGGGCGTCTCCTAGACCTCCGTTCCCAAACTTCTTCGTGACTCTTCCGACACAACAGCCATTGCCGCGGGTCCGGCAGCTTTGGAACGCATTTTCCCCGCCGGCGAGGGACAGTAGAATGCCTAACAGGAAGCGCTCTGACAGGTGATGCACCTTCCCTGCGTGTGAGGGGTGACAGCAGTACTGACGACGCCGGGCATCGTTCAGGGCCTCACAGCTTCCCTGCTGCCAGGGTATACCAGGTTGCAAGCTAGTGACATTGGCAATATCGCTCTGAGATCCCTTGCGGCCAGAGCCCAAAGAGACTGGAAGAGTGGCGCGAGGGCCGAAAGACAGCAATCCTGCGGAGGGAAAGAGCAAAGATACTCCGACGCGGGCTTGGTCAGTACCAGGGGTTGTCGGCAAGAAGGATTCGGTGATGAGGTACGGAACTGGGGCCTCCCCGGCCCCGCACACCTGACACACAGGCCAAGCCTGCTGCAGCCTTGGGACAGGGAACAAGCGCCGTATTCAAAACAACTGGGAGTGGCGAGATACCTTCCATGCCGTACAGTAGTGAATGGGACGCAGCGCGGGAACGCATCGCCGCCTGGTGGGCAGGCGAAGACATCGGCCGGCCGATACTGCACATCGTGGTGCCGTCCGGGGAAGAGGTCGAGTTTCCCACTCCGCCAGACAGCTTTGAGGCCCGCTACACCGACATTGACTACCGGGTGGCCCTGACGGAGGCTCGCTGGCGGTCGTGCGATTATGTAGCCGAGGGATTCTTCGGGACCTATGCTGACCTGGGGCCGGCCATTGTGAGCGCCTTCCTCGGCTGCGACATCATTTTCCAGGAGACGACCTCCTGGCAGCTTCCCATCGTCGAGGACTGGGATGCCTGGGAGCCACGCTTTAACCCGGAAAACCGGTGGTGGCGACTGAACCTGGAGATGACCAAGGCTCTGGCTGAGGCTGGGCGCGACAAATGGGTGACCAGCCCCAACGCAGGCGACGACCCCTTTGACGTGATGAGTCACCTGCGCGGTCCGGAGCGCCTGTGCATGGACTTGCTCGATCGGCCTGACAAGCTTCGGGAGCTCAGCGACTGGCTCACCGGCCTGCTTATAAGCCTGTACGACGAGCAGTATCGGTTGCTACAGGGCCTGGGCGTGGACGGGTCATCAAGCTGGATGCCGGTATGGTCCCCGGGGCGTTTTCTGGCGATGCAATGTGATTTTTCGTGCATGGTCGGGCCGGAAGTGTTCCGCGATTTTATCCGTCCCCCGCTCGTTGCCCTGGCGAAGTCCATAGACCACTGTGTCTACCACTGGGACGGCCCTGGGGCCCTTCCCCACATCCGCCACTTGCTCAGTATATCCGAGATTCCGGCCATTCAATGGGTACCTGGCGCGGGGAACAAAGCACAGACCGACTGGCCAAATCTTTTGCGCCTCATTGCTGCCCACGGTAAGGCTCTTCAAATATGCTGTTCCGCCGAAGAAGTTCTCCAGCTTATCGAGTATATTCCGCCACGCTTACTCTGGTGCGGGGTTGGCGGGCTTTCGTCGCGGGAGGAAGCTGAGGCTTTCGTGCGGGAAGTAGAGCTGCGTTGTCAGCAAAAGCGAACCTATACCCTGCCCCCACCAGACGAGCCTTACTGGGGCGAGGAATGGTACAGACTGCCCAGGCCCGTGTGATGGCCTGGGGACCCGCGGGGGCATGTACTGCTGAACATCGGGCCGGCGCCTGCTGCCTGCCACTGAAGCCCCAAATAGTATCTGGGCCAACGCTGCGGCGAAGAGCCGCGGCTCTTTCGCAAGTCGCGGCCCCTTCTTCGGGCGCGAGTCGAGACGGGGGATCCTGCCCCCGCTTGTGTGGCCCTCTGCCGGGGGAGCCCGGTTCCCCCAGACCTTCTGCCACTGGGGCAGGAGCATTTTCGGTGAGGCGGTGCAAGGGGAAGCCTCCTTTTCCTGCCCGACGCAGCCAATGAGGCCTGCGGGCTGGGGGAGCCGCAGACTGCGCAACCAGGGACGGGCAGCACAGGGCCCGAAAGGTTTCCCAAGGGGGTTCCCTCTGCCGGCAAATGGGCCTGGGGGATAACCCTTTTTAAGAGTTTTTCCCAGGACGTATTGTTAGCACGTTTCCTAGCGAGACTGTTGCAAAACTCACCTGGACGCAGGTCTCAGCCCGCGAACGGCACAGATTTAGGCCGACAACCTGTACTGCGTTGAAGCCACTCACCCGTGAAAAGAAGATTTTGCAACAATCACCCTAGAGTCCCAGGCCGCGCAGGTAGCCGCGAGAGAGGGAGATGGAGATGGGGTGGGGCAGCGTGGTGGTGTCCTGCTCGGCGACTATCCATCGAGCGCCGGCGGAAAGGGCAGCCTCGGCTGCCCCGCGCAGGTCTACAGTCCCCAGGCCAAGCTCGACGAATTCCCCTGGGGCGCCGTCTTTGAAGTGATAAAAGGGCGCCCGGTCGGCGTAGCGGCGGATGAAATCGGCCGGCTCTTCGCCGCCCACCGTCACCCAGTACACGTCAACGCACAGCTTTGCGACGGCAGGGTCGAGAAGCTCCGCAAGCCGGTGGATGCCCTTGACGCCATCGAAGGTCTCGAATTCAAAGGCGTGGTTGTGGTAGCAGAAGGTGATGCCCTCGTCTCTTAGCAAGGCACCGAGGTTGTTGAAGGTCTCAGCGGCGCGCTCGTATTTTTCGATGCCCTCGCCTTCTGCTACGCCGGAGATAATGTAGTAGCGTGCGCCAACGGCGTGAAGATATTCGATGGCGGCCTCGACCTTAGTGGCGTCCTTGCAGTCTCCGTAACCAGAATGCATACCGGCCACGGCCAGGCCGGTTTCGGCTAGGAGGTCACGCACCAGGGCTGGGTTGTGGCTGGCGAAGAGGTTGCCCGCCTCGATGCCGTCGTAGCCGGCCAGGGCTATTTCGCGCAGGACTCCTGCCAGGTCATCGGCAGGGCGTCGTCCGAAAACAATCAGTTGGCAGCCAATCTTTGGCTTGTTCATGGGTCTTACCTCCTCGGATTCTTTTTCCGGGAGAAACCCTTTGGTGACTGTTGCAAAACCTCGTGTCGGCCCAACTGGACCCCGGAAAGTGCACAAGACCTGTCTCTTATACACATCT
>JANZZA010000313.1 GCA_026419655.1 Armatimonadota bacterium
CCAAGCTCCATAGCCAGACACCCCTCCAGCCTTGTCCGCGGAAAACGCTATGAAAAAGGTTGTGCCCCAGCCCCCCTTCCCAAACTTTTCCCCTGTCGGCGGGCCGGATTTTCGGACGCGGGGAGACACTAGCACCGCATCACTCGACCCACCAGTGCCCGCGCGGGTAGACACAGAGATCTTGCGACGCGCCCGAAAATCCGTCCCACCCATAAACACCGTCACCGCAGCCAGCACCAACACCTCCCTCCCCCTCCAAGCCCGGTGGCCGCGCATCCCCGCCAGGGAGCACGAGCATTTACGGGGAGGGGGTGCAGGGGGAACCCCGCTTTTTGCCCAAAGGGGGGTTCCCCCTGCAGGGTGGATTTCTGGAGGAAACCCTTTTAAAAGGGTTGTCCCCCGGACCCCCTTCCCAAACTCTTTACACTGCCAGTGTGGGCTAAGGTCCACTAGCACCCTGGTTCCGCGCAGGCGGCGACGCCACCGGCTCCAAGCCGACAAGCCAGCTACTCAACCACAAGCACGCCATGAATGTGAAGCGACGGCACCTCAGCCTCTACCACGCCCCTTTTCCACGTCCACCTCACCTTGCCACCGTCCGGCTGCCAGCGAATCTTCTGGGGCCTGTAGGGCAGGCTAAGACGCACCTTTATCGGGCCAACGGTCGGAATGAAATCGGGCGCGAGGAATCGGTCGGCACGTTGAGCCTCCGCCAAGTTCAGCAAATGCACGCACAGTCGTCCATCGGCGGCTCGCCGCAGTGCCACATCCACACACGCCGGCCCGTCCACCTCAACCCTTGGCTCCGGAAATAGGCTCGCCACGATGTCCCCAATGAAGTGCCGCAGCCCCGGATGATGGGTGCGGAAATGAGCCAGCGCCACGGGCCCATAGACGGCGGCTATCCGCCCCCGGCCCAGGCGCGTAACCGTCGCCGCCGGCTCAGATTCCTTGCGCGTGTCTCGCGTCTGCCAGCGGTGCGCAATCACTTTGGCCTCCACCGGCCGGATCTTCTGCCACACGCCGTTGCAGTTCACCAGCCCGCCTGACGCTTCAAGCTCCGCCGTCACCTGTTCGGGCTCGCCCTCAAACTCCACGCCCAGCACGTCCTCAAAGAGCCTCGCGCACCGCTGGCCCAGGAGCAACAACTTCCCGCCCCCTTGCACGTAGCCAAGGAGCGCCTCGCGGAAGCCCGCCGGCAGCTTGTGTGCGTCCGCAATCACAACCAGTGGATATTCGGCCAGCCTCGGCTCAAGATTCCACTCAGCCAGAATGTCCACCGAGTAGTGAAGCTCCAGTAGGGCATGAAGCGCACCCTCAAGCTCGTCCAGGCAGCCGGAGTACGTGAAAACCGCATCCGAGCGATCAAACTGCGACTCAGCGGAGAGTAGCAGCGCCACCTGAGGCACCGAGACGCTCCCCTGGCACCACTTCTGGCGTGCCCTGCAGAAATCCGCCACCTGCCCGGCGGTCTCGATAATCTGGTCAACGATATAGCCCGACCGCGTGGGGTTGTAATAAATCTGAAAGCCGCCGCCCTGCATGAGCACCACCGCTGCTTCTTGCTGAAGCGCGACGGCAGGCTTCAAAGAAGACCCAAGTTCCTGGCCCCAGTTGAAGCCCCAGGCCATCAGGTCCCACGGCAGGCCAACCTGCGCCATGTACCGGGCATCGCACCGCGCCCGGTCCACGGAGGCCATCGGCGAATAGTCGCCGGAAATAAAATCCACCGGCGCCTCCGGCCGCTTAGGCGCCATGGTGGTGTAAAACCAGTTGCTGGCGCACTGAAAACCCGGCCGAAACTCATGCAGCGCCGTCACCCACTTGGCCACGTACCGCTCAAAAGCCCGCCGGTGAAAGTTTTTCCACTCCAGCCAGCGCGGGTCGGAGCGGTCTTTAGGCGCATCCTCGTATCCGGTCTCGGCCCTCCATGCCTCCAGCGCAGCAGCAGAATAATCAAGCTGCACCGCCCAGCAGTCGCCGTCCACCCACACCCCATCCAGGTCATAGGCCTCGGCCACTTCCTTGAGCTGAGGAATCATAAGCTCGTCCGCGTAGGCGCCAAAGACGCTGGTATTATTGGGGTCAGGATTGCCCTCCGCGTCCACTCGCGCCCATTCAGGCCGGTTGCGGCAGGCCACCGTGTCCCACACACCGGAGTAGTGTATGAATAGCCCCACGCCGTACTCGCGGGTCACCTCGCGCCAGATGGCCAGCGAATCCTGGACGATTCCAGGCGAGGCCCACCCGACTTTCGTCGGATAGCCCGTCCAGCCGGCATGGCCCTTACAGTCATATTGCACATAGTCCGGCCGCACTCGCTTGAGCAGCTTCGCAATATTTCCCTCGGTTATGTCCGCGCCGAGGGACGTATCGGTCTCCTGCGGGTGTAGGTCAAAGTGCAATCCGAAAAAGGCGTCACTGCGGGGTAGAATCGTGCCCTTGGCTTTCGTAGAACTTCGCTTCGTCATCTTCTATTACCTCGCACATGAAGCAATCCCCAAAGCCCATGGGTGTACAACCCGGTCCGCCTTTAGCGACGGTTTACCGCTGCTTCGCGGGCCTGGGATATTTAGTCTCCCCAGCACCCTCTCAGTCGTCCGTGCTGCGAGATTGGCAGGCCTTCTCCTGATTTCTTTACAACCCTGCTTCGCCGCGCCCCAGAAAGTCTGCCCCTCACCGAGCCGTCCAGCTACGGCTGCAGGCTGACCTACACCCCCAGCTCCTTCAGCGGCACAGCGCGGCCTTCTTTGGCCGAGATGAAGGCCGCCTGGATGATGCCAATGGCCGTGCGACACTGCTCAGGCTTGACGATAAGCTCAGCGCCCTCCAGCAGGTGGTCGCGAATGTTCTCGTAGTACGAGTTCCAGCTAGTCTTCACTGGGTCCAGCGTCATCTCCACGGTGCTTCCGTTGATTTTTGTTCGCACGACCGCCTTGGTCTCGTCGCCGAGGGTCTGCTTGGTGAGGGCACCCTTTTCGCCGCGCACAAACCATCGCGGTGCTGCTATCCATGAGATGTTGCCCACGTCAACGTGCGCGTCGCAGCCGTTGGCGAAATGTATGTTCACCAGCGCCTGGGTCTCTACGTCCACATCCCAGACGCGGTGCTGCATATTCGCGTACACGCGGACGGGTTTTGCCGGCACCATCTGGACGATCTGGTCAACGAGATGGGCGCCCCAGTCGTAAAGCATTCCGCCGCCATGCTTTTTGTGGGCGCGCCAGCCCCCCGGCCGCCCATACCCGCCGACCGCGCTCTGAATGTCGAAGACTTCTCCGAGCAGCCCTGACTCAATCGCGGTCTTCACTGTCACGTAGTCGCTATCCCAGCGCCGGTTCTGAAAGACGCTGAGCATTTTCTTGTTGCGCCGGGCAGCCTTTATCATCGCATCCGCTTCGGCCACACTCAGGCACATAGCCTTTTCGCAAACCACATGCCTGCCCGCGTCCAGGGCCTCGACAGTTAGCGCAGCGTGGGTGTCGTGGGGCGTGACTATCACCACCAGGTCCACGTCGCTGTCCTCAAGCATTTTCGCCTGCGACGGATACACTGGCACGCCTTCCTTCTGCGCGGCCCGCTCACGCGCTTCCTTGCTGACGTCAGCCACTGCCGCGACCTGCAAGCCCGCAGTGTTCTTGATAAGCTCGCAGTGATATGCACCCATCCCGTAGCCGACTATTCCGCATTTGATGCTCATTGCAAACAAACCTCCCAGTTCCTGTTGCCCTCCATGCATGACCTGCACGCTGGGCCGCAGCCACGCTCACGCGCGGCGGCTGTGTATTCGAGCGTCGCCGGACAACACCTTCTCACAGCAACAGCCGCAGAACGCTTTGGTGCCTTCTCTGCGCCGCTGTGCCATCTCACGCTAAACCAAAAGCCGTGTGCAGTCCAAGCAATGCAAAAAGTGTGGGTCGAAAGCTCGGGCGTAGCCTATTCTAAAAGGGGGAGCGTTGCAAAAGTCGTTTTCCTGGCCACCAGAAGCGACCCAAGACCCAAGGTTGGCCGCACGGCATTGTGCATCTGCCTCACTCTGAACGGGCCAACACGAGCTTTTCCAGCGGTCTCAACAAGGGGTTCTCAAAAGACAGACAGCATCATCGAGAGTTTCCAGACCAGCGCACGCCTGGCCTGAAACAGAATCCCGAGGAAACCAGCCCGCCACCTGAACACCAGGCTGTTCCGTCTTTCTTCGCCGGACGTGGCAACATCGGGGGAAGTAGTTATCGCTTCTCGCAGCTTCGCCTACATGTGCGCGGTAGACCCGCAGCCAGCCGGTAGCCCCTACAAGTCACCTCTCCCTTAGTAGAACCGCACCTCAGGTGAGGATACCCCCGCTAACCAGCCATTGCCTCCTGCAAGTCACCTGTTCATCCCTTTATCGGCCGGCCAGGATCTGCATTGGCATCAGTACATACAGGTAGTCCTCGTCACCCTCGGGGCGTAGCGTAGCGGCCTGAAGCGGCCCCGAGAGCTCCATCCGCAGGCGCTCGGTCTCCATAGGCTCTAGCACATCCAGCAAGTACCGCGCGTTGAAGGCTATCTCAATGGCTTCTCCCTCTAGCTCCGCCTCCAGCTCCTCTTCAGCACGACCCACGTCTGGATGCTCAGCAGTCACGGTCATGACTTCCCCGGCCACTCGGAAGACCGCCCGGTTCGCGTCCTCTCGTGCCACCACTAGCACCCGTCGCAAGGCCTGCTGTAGCTCCGCCACCCGCACCAGTACTACCTTGTCATGACCAGACGGCAGAACCTTCTCGTAGTTAGGGAACCTTCCCTCAATGAGCCGCGATGCTATCTTTATGTTCCCAAAGCCAAACTCAACAAGGTTTTCGGTGAGGGCAAGGCGAACTGGCTCTTCCGAGTCGGCGTCAAGCAGGCGGTGGACTTCGTGGAGACAGCGCGCCGCCACAATCGCCTGCCGCGGCTCGCTGATGTCGAGGGGACCCACTCCCGGAGTGTCTGCGGTCACTCGCCGCAGCGCCAATCGGTAGGTGTCGGTGGCAACCACATCCAGCTTGCCCGGCCCCATAGCAAAATTGACACCCGTGAGAATGACACGACTCTCGTCCCTCGACACAGCAAATATCGTTTCGGTGATCACCCGGTGAAGCACTCGCTGAGGTATCTCAAGGATCGTCGCGCCATCAAGAGGCGGGAGCATCTCAAAGTCCTCTGCTGGCAGCCCGCGGATCTCATAGTGGGAGCGTCCGCACGCCACCTTCAGGCTGTCCTGTTCCGTCGCAGTCAACTCCACCTCCTGAGACGGAAGCACCCCGGTTACTTCCACAAGCAGTCGGGCTGGCACGGTAACCTTTCCTTCCCCCTCGACTGCTGCCGGTACCTGCGCATCCAGGTGCAAGAACTCCAGGTCGCTGGCTACCATCCTCAGACCATTACCAGCCGCCTCCAGCAACACATTGCTCTGCACAGGTTGCGTGCTACGTCCACTTACCCCTCGGGCCACAATCTGGGCATAGCGGTGCAGATCATCTTGCGCAAGCCGTACCGAAAGCATGAGACGCCCTCCCTTCTTCCCAGCAGCGAGCCCTTCGCCTTGGGTGTGGTGTTCCTGTCTTCCACCAGGTTTCTAGAGACTGCTAAGTTCAACTACAGAATCATACTCCTAATAATACTGCCGT
>JANZZA010000328.1 GCA_026419655.1 Armatimonadota bacterium
AGTCTACTAGCCCGCTGTGGGCACGGAAGGTAGCGGTCAGACGTTCTCTTCGCGCCCCGCTGTCTTCCTCAAATTGCCTGCAGGCGTCAGTGAAAACTTTCACGTCCGCGTTGCGGAA
This sequence comes from Armatimonadota bacterium, assembly GCA_026419655.1. Lineage (GTDB taxonomy): Bacteria > Armatimonadota > Zipacnadia > Zipacnadales > FEN-943 > JANZZA01. Next base: position 119 of record JANZZA010000328.1, read on the forward strand.
GCGGTAAATAGATTGCTTGGCATCACCCACGACAAAGACACGGCCACTCCCCTCTCCATCTTGTTGCAGGCCAGCGAGAAGCCACACCAGGTCGCGCTGGAGGCCGTCCGTGTCCTGAAACTCGTCCACGAGGATATGCCGGAAGCGCGCCTGAAGGGCGCGGCGGACCTCAGCGTTAGACCTCAGAAGATCTCGGAGCCTGATCTGAACATCCTCGAAATCGAGAGCAGGGATGGTGGCCTCGAAATCGCGCCAAGCTTGTAGAGCAGCGGCCGCCTCGGCCCAGATGGCTGCTGCCACCTCGACCGTTTCCTCGCTGTACTGTGTGGCCAAGGTGTTCAGCTCCCCAAGGAGATTTTGGGCGAGTTCCCGCACTGCCGCCATGGCCCGGCGTGCTTGCTCTATCTTCTCGCGGCCCCCCCAGTTATCTTGCCGGCCCATGTTGATGTTCTTTGTGGCATTGAGGATCTCGGTGCGGAAATCCGCCAGGCCATCGGAGTGCAGGGGAGGCCCATCCTGGAGCAGGTAGTGGACCCGCAACACTTGCTTGGCAAGGTGGTCAGAGTCAGGGATAGCACGTGCAATCTCGGCTGCGGCCGAAATCCTCGACACAAGGTCTTGCGCCCGCAGTTCACTTACAAACTGCTCGCGGATTGGCCCGTAAAATTGACGCTCTCTTTCTTCCCAGGAGCGGCCGATCTCTTCGGCAGACGGAGGTGCGCAAAGGTAGTCGTAGTACTGGGAGCGCTTGTACAGCAACTCGACGATGGCGTCGCCGGCTTTAGGAAGACCACCGAAGTAACTGATTACTCTGGCGGCGGTGTTGCTGTCCTGTTCCGAATCGCTGGACAGACGGCTCAAGAGGCTATCCTCGACCACGCGGGGCAGGTTCACATCTGTCTGGGTCTCGTCGAGCAAAGTAAACCGCGGGTCCAGTTCAGCCGCGAAGGGATATTGTTCCAGGATACTTGCGCAAAAGGAATGTATAGTGCAAATGGGAGCGGTCTCCAGCTTGCGGATTCGCTCCCGGAGGCGGCGCAGGTCATCGTCCCCGGCCGTAGCCATGCGCGCGACGAGCTCGGCGCGGATTCTTTCTTTCATTTCTCTGGCGGCTTTGCGTGTAAAGGTGATTGCCACAATGTTCTCAACGTCGGCCTGCTCGTCGTTGTCGAGAATAGAAAGATAACGGTCAACCAGTGCCCGGGTTTTGCCCGAGCCAGCCCCGGCCTCAAGGAGAAAACTTACGTCAAGGCATGTTTGGGCCGCCTCACGGGCCGCCTGGTCGGGCAGCAACTCAGGGGAAGATTTCTCAGCCGCCATCGTCGTTGCTCCCATCCTCCACGCCTGCAGTCAGCTCTTCGGCCATGCGTCGGCGAAGGGCCTTACGGAACTCGTAACGACAAAGGAACTCATATGGGCAATGATAACTGGGCCCCTTAGGGCAGGTTTGGGGCCACGTGAACCGTCCCTGTCGGATGTTCGCCACGTGCTTCCCGACCCACTCTATGCTCTCGTCAATAAGCTCTTGGAAACTCCACTTTCTAGCTCTTTCGCCCGGCCCATAGTCCCTCTTTGTCTTCTCGAAAACCTTTTCAGCGGTGCCTTTAGCTGGCCAGCCAACCCGCACGTAAGCCCAGCCCTTGCAGATGCGGCTAGGACCGTCTTGCCCATGGAACAGGAGGCGTTCGCCCGCCAGAGCATACAAGGGCATTTGCAGGTCGCGCCCCTCGAGTATGTCGCGGCTTTCGGGTACCGTGCGGCCTGTCTTGTAATCGAACAAAAAGAAGCCATCGTCGCCGACAAGGTCTATACGGTCTATACGTCCTCTCACCCGTACAGGCCCAACCTGCTGGGTCTCAAGAACAAGAGCATTGTCCGGTTCGTTGCCGTAGGAATGCTCGAAGAAGCAAGGTTGCAGGTCGGTCAGGAGAAGCTCAGTCAGCGCATTGGCTTCCGCTTCGACCCAAATGCAAAGCTTCTTCCGCACAGCTTCTTTCGTTAGCGGCCAAAGAAGTTCGTGTCCCGTTCGGCCACAACTCTCAAACTTGCGAAAGGTCTTTTCGGCTGCCTCCAGCACCTCGCTGCGCGCCAGTTCAACCTCTTCTTCCGACACCCGCCCCTTCCCGGCTTGCACCCGGTCAGAGTAGAAGCGAGCCAGGGTAGTATGCACGAGCAAGCCGAGGTTGGCGGGTTCAAGCTCTGCTGCCGGCTCCGGAAGTTCTTCGATCCCAAGCAGTCTTTCGAACATGAAGGACATGGGGCAGTGGCCATATTTGCCAAGGCTTGAGGCACTGAAGATTGCTGTCGGGCCGAAACGTCTGTTCAGTTCCCGAAGGACAGCCTCTACCTCGCCCAAATCGCCATCGTAGACTCCCAGTGGGGGCTGGTCACTCAGGCGCGGGCCTGTTCTTGTCCACCCGGAACGGAGTCGCTCTACTTGGGCGGCTGTGCTCGCGTGCCGGAAGGGCCCGCCTGCCGCAGAGAGGAGATGCTCAGCGCCGTTGCGGAAGGGGGCATCCGACGCACCGGCTGCGTTGTAGCGCAGCCAAAGAACCCGCTCTGCCAGTTCCCGATAGCTGGCCGCATTCCACAGGGTGGGGACAACGTCACGCAGTCGCAACTGACGCAGCCCCTGGCCAACAGTTTTCAGGGCCGGGAGGAGTCGCTCCGCTTCGTCCAAATAGTAGCTGCGAAGTATCGGCTGGCCTGCTGCGTCAGTGTCGCTGTAGCAAAGATACAGCCTGTGAGTGGCAGCACTGACGGCAAGTTGAAACAGATAGGCCTCTTCGTCGGCATCGCTGACGCGCTGGCGGACAGGAAGTCCCCGGCGGGCGAGGCGGGCGCGGAGAGCATCCGACAGCAATGGGTCGCCATGCGCGCGGCGCGGGAAGCTGCCCTCAGTAAGACCTAGAAGAAACACGGTGTCAAAAGTAACCTGCAGAGCGCCGTGGACGTCGAGGGCAAGGATTTTGCCTTCCCCGCGTCCGTGGGATGGGGCGCGCAGGTCCCCCAGGAGTTCGCGGACCTCGGCCGCAAAGACCTCGGGCTTCACCACCTGCGGCTCGCCACTAAC
>JANZZA010000417.1 GCA_026419655.1 Armatimonadota bacterium
CCAGCCACTCGATGCCCGCATCCTGGGCAGCTCGGCGCCCCACAGCATGGATCTGGTCGGGATTCTTCTGCGGCCCGACAGTGAGCGTCGTCGTGACTAGGCTGCAACCATGGCGGGCCGCCCAGCCCGCTACGGCCCCCATACGCACGGCAAAGCACAGCTCACAGCGCCGCCCGCCCTCGGGTTCGTTTTCCAGCCTGCGAACCATCTGCAGAAAACTCGGCTCGCCACGCGGCAGAACCGTCAGGGGCAGCCCAACGCGCTGGCAAGCCTCTGCCGCTGCCATAAGGCGTCGTGCGTGCTCCCCGGGATGCGTAATGTTGGGGTTGTACCACACCGGCCGGACACGGAAGCGCGGCACCAGCCGCTCCAGAACGACGGTGGCACAGGGGCCGCAACAAACGTGCAACGCCAGGGCCGGTCGCCTGCTGTGCTCTCGCTCCTCTTCCGCTGCCCGCTCCCAGGCCAGACTCACTGCTGCTCCACCATCGGGCTACCCGCATCCAACGGCGGGAGATTGCCAGCACGCCACTGCCTGGCAAACGCCTCAAGCACGGCCCATTGCCGCCCGTTGGGATCAACCTCCGGTCGGTGCCGGGTAAGGTAGTCAACGGCCTGGCGCGGCTCCCAGCCCTGAGTGACGAAATACGCCGCCAGGGTCATGGGCGATCGGCCTACACCGTAGCGGCAATGCACCACAACCTTACGGCCATCGAGCAGTGCACGGTGAATGAAAGCACACGCTAACCACATTTGATAGATTGTAGGCATGCCCATGTCCGGCGCGGGCAGCCACAGCTCGGCCTCGGGCAGTAAGTCGCCATAGTCGTTGCGCTGTTCCTCCTGCAGGCTGACCACAACGCGGACGCCCTCGGCCCATAGCTGACGCCAGGCCTCAGTGCTAAGCCGCCCGCCAAGCCAAATGTTATCGGTGACGCGGTCGTGAGAAGCCATAGGATCACACCACGGGTCTTTTAGCGGAATGTCCCGTCCAGGTCAACGCCAGCAACGTGGCCGCCAACTTCAGCCGCCGATACCGTGAGCCTCTCGGTCATGCTTGCTCCCGGGCCGAGACGAAGCTCTGTGCCGGCCTCAATAGCCCTCGTCAGTATGGCAGGGTAACTGGACATCGGCTCGAGGGCAATGGCGTAGAAGCGTCCCCACGACGGCCAGCCAAAGCCACCGCCCAAACAGGCCCAATACCACAAGCACCGAAAAGCTGACCCGGTCCAGCACAGCCCAAGACTCACTCCCAGGTCTTCGTTGGCCAGGGCATACCACGGCTCGGCGAGGTCGTAGAGGTAGTACATCTCGTCAAGACACGCCTCGCGGGCGGCGACCCGCGATATGTCCACAACGGCCCCGTCGCGGCCGGGGCCAGCAGGCCACGGGAAACGCACTCCTGGCGAAAACCGGGACTGCTCCCCAACCCCGTCGTCCACCACTACCTGGCATCGCGGCGCATAGATACGACACCCCGGCCCCAGAAAAGGCTCGCCATAAGCTGGATGGTGACCCCACATGAAGGCTATCTCCACTGGACTTTCATTCGCCACGACTTCACTCATGAAAAGCGCTGGCTTTTCACTCTCCAAACGCATCCTGCGGACCAGCCTGAGAGGCATGCGCCGGCAGCTAACTGTTAGCTGCACCTCTACAGCGTGCGGCGCGTCTTCGACGATACGGCAACCCCACGGCAGCGCCCACACCTCTCCATGAAGACCAAACTGCGCCCCGCGCCAGTCGCACCACCGGCCCGCGTTGGGAAGCACTTCCTGCCAGCAGCCCTCGTAGTAGTCCGCAAAGGGGCCCTCGCCAAGGCCAACCGTTTCTCTATCCGCCCGGCCCCACACAAGCGGCGTCGGCGAATGCCACAGGAAATCCACATCGCGCGGCTTGTAGCGAAACTCGACAATATCGGCTCCCTTGTCCAGTAAAACCGCCACGCGCACAAGCTCATTTTCCATCAACAGCAGTCGCAGACCCCGCCAGGCATACTCATTACTCACCCTGCAACCAAAGCTGCGGCTCATCATGGCCTCAGACCCCCTAACAACGAAGTGTTGGGGACTGTGCGGCGTTCTCCGAATCCTCTTTTGTTCCGGCACACAACTGCGGCAGCTTGCCCCGGAAGCCCGTCTCTGACGGAAATCACTGAAAAGGGTGTTCCCCTGCTACCCGTCCCAAGCCTTTTTTCGTCGCTTCCACGACGCATGCCAAGAAAAGAAGGGCCGCGTCTATGGCAAACGCTGACTC
>JANZZA010000514.1 GCA_026419655.1 Armatimonadota bacterium
CACTATCGCATAATCATCGGCCATTAGAAGCCGCAAAGCCTCGGCCGTCTGGAGGATGAACTCAGGCGCGCTGCGGCAGCCATCCAGGCGGCGCTCCATGTCGCGCCGCCGCTCCGCTGCCTGTGCGTCTTCCACGAGGCCGTGGGCAATGCTGGCTGCCGTGAGTATGCTCTCCGCGGTTTTTTCAACGGCTTGCTCGAAGGCACGGAGGTTCTTGAGGTATTCGTCGTGCAGCTTCTCGCATACTCGGGCGCCCGCGACGTTGGGCAGTTGACCGGGTCTCCACCCCTGCAGAGTAGCCTCGACGAGCGTGCGATTGGCCTGCCATTGGGCTGCGGCCCAAACAGCTAAAGCTTCTCGTTGCCTGTTTATCTCATCCAGGTAGGGCAGGATGGTGGTGGCTTTCGACGGGTCAAGCTGAGGCGCTTGGGCCACCCGTAGCGACCTCAACTCTGCCAGCGCCGAGACGGCGACCTTGCTCTCATCGCTGCTCTGAGCCACGGCAGGCATGACCGTGGCCACCAACAACAGCGCAGCTATACTCAGTCCTTTCTCTTTGCTGCCTGCTCCTGCGTGCATCTCTCACACCCTCCTCCCACCGTCCTTAGGCATGGTATAAGGATGACCGGGTGCGGTCAACGACTGTGACGACCACCGCAGTGCTGAGTTCTGTCAGGAGACTGTTGCAAAAGTGGCCTTCCCGGCCGTCGGAAGGAGTCGGGGATACAAGGTGCGTTGCACAGCCTTGTGCACTTTCCTGAGTCTGGAGAGGCCGACACCAAGTTTTGCAACAGTCACGGCAGGATTTTGTGCCGGGCGGTTCTGAAGCCGCTGTCGCCCCACCTTCTTCCAGATGATAGTGGCAAAAACTCGCCCCAACTTACCTGCCACTTCGCATGTGGCATAGGTTTGAGCCGGCAGGTTATACCGCGCGGGAGTGGCTCACTCGTGAAGTGACTGTCTTGCAACGGTCACTGAAAAGCAGAACCCTTTTCGGAGGATTTGCATAAGCAGGGGTTTATCTTTGGGGTATTTTTCGGGCTTCGAGCTTAGGGCCCACGAAACCCGTCAGACGATTGTTGCAAAGCTACCCTGCCGGTCTCCAGACTCAATCGCGAATAAAGAGTCGGGCACACGGAGTCGTACACTTTAGTCACTCTCGATAAGCCGACACCAGCTTCTAGAACAGTCCCCTAAGGTGACTGGTGTACAAGCCACCTTTTCGCACGCTGACTTCCCCGGCGAGTGCAACCGTAGGACCGCAAAGATGACAGCTTCTGCGCCGGTCAACTCGAAAATGCGGGCTTTCCAACAGTCTCCAGAGAACTTGAAAGTCCCCATGCTACAGGCTACCACAGAGGCCGTGGCGCGGCTGCTGGGTCCGTGGTATGATTCGGCTCCACCGCTCTATTAAGCCCAGGAGGTAGCAAGCCTATGAGCAAACCCCGAGTTTTCGTCACGCGCCGCATCCCGGACGCCGGGCTGAACATGATACTGGAGAACACCTGTGCCGAAGTTTGGGATGGCGACCTGCCGCCACCGCATGAGGTGCTAAAAGAAAAGGTGCGCGACTGTGAGGGGCTGCTCTCGCTGCTGACGGACACGATAGACGCCGAGATAATGGATGCAGCACCCAATCTGAGAGTCATCAGCAACTATGCCGTGGGCTACAACAACATAGACGTGGCCGCAGCGACCGCGCGCGGCATTAAGGTTGGCAATACCCCTGGCGTCCTGACGGAGGCGACGGCTGACTTGGCTTTTACGCTCCTTTGTGCAGCGGCCCGGCGTATTGTCGAGGGAGCCGACTATGCTCGCAAGGGCAAGTGGAAGACCTGGGAGCCCATGGGTCATCTCGGTCAAGACATTTGGGGCGCCACCCTGGGCATCATCGGCATGGGTCGCATCGGCTACGCAATGGCTTACCGCGGGCACAAAGGCTTCGATATGAGGATTCTCTATACCGATGTGAGGCCCAACGAAAAAGCCGAGCAGGACCTCGGCGCGCGAAAGGTTGACTTCGACACGCTCCTGCGCGAGTCTGACTTCGTCTCCATCCACACCGATCTCAATCCCACTACCCAGGGCCTCATCGGGCCAGAAGAGTTCGCCAAAATGAAGTCCAACGCGGTGCTCATCAACACGGCCCGCGGACCGATTGTCCAAACCCAGGCTCTCTACGAGGCGCTGAGGGATGGGAAGATTTGGGCGGCGGCTCTCGACGTGACTGACCCCGAACCGCTCCCTCCCGACCATCCGCTGTATTCCCTGCCCAACTGCACCATAATCCCCCACATCGCGTCAGCCACCTATACCTCGCGAAACAAAATGGCCGTCATGGCCGCTGAGAACTTGCTTGCGGGCCTGCGGGGCGAGCCGCTGCCGAATCAGGTTAACCCGTAAGGTGCGCGGCAGTCTGGGAGTGCACGCGAGTCTGGCCGCTCGGGGGACAGGTCTCTGCAAATAGTGAAGGGGCAGCAGCATAATCCTGCTGCCCCTTCCGCTTCCCTGCGCCCGGCGCAACGCGCGTTATTTCTTGGCCAGTCGGGCCAGTGCCCTCTTTGCCTCAGCGACTTTCTTGGATTCCTTAGAGTACTTCATGAAGGCCCGGAATTCTGCCTGAGCGCGCTGGACCTTCGCGGCGTCGTTGTAAGTAGTGCCTTGCTCGGCCAGTATCCAGGCTAGAATCCAGTGAGCTTTTGCATTGGCGGGCTGAGCCTTGAGGGCGGTCTCCAGCTTGGGTGCTGCCTCATCATCCCTGCCGCTGCGCTTGAGCTGATAAGCTTCCTTCACCAGCTTGGCCGGGTCCGCTGTGAGTGCTGCTGCAGGCCCGCCAGCCCCCGCTAGACCGACGGGCGCGAGTACTCCGGGGGCGGACGGAGCTGCACCGGGCCTGCCCATACCGGGTGCGCCCAAAGCCCCCGCTGCCCCAGGCGCCCCGGGCATGCCGGGCATGCCAACGCCAGGGGCTCCACCCGGAGCCGCTGCTGAGGGCATCCCACCGCCTGGTGGACCAGCTATGCCCGGCCCGCCGGGTCCCCCAGCCCCTGGCCCCATGCCCATACCGGGGCCGCCACCGCCGGGCCCCATGCCCATTCCCGGCCCGCCTGGGCCACCGCCCCCAGGTCCCATCCCGCCAGGTCCGCGCCCGGCTGCCTGGGGCGGCCCACCGCCTGGCATACCTGCCCCAGCTCCACCCCCAGCCTTAGCCGCCGCTCCAGCACCCGAAGGTGCCCCCGCCTGCTCTTCGCCCTTCTTCTTGCATGCTCCCAGCACTCCGGCAATCAGAACAATAACCACCAGGACTACCAAAAAGTACCTAAGTTGCACCGCTACATCCCCCCAGGTTTCTGCGTGGGCCGTTTATGCGCCCCCAATCTTACTGCCGCCCACGCCCGCGAGTCAATGCTAAAACCTCGGGGCTTCAGTTCAGTCTAAGGGATTGGTTTCAGGCCCGGGCTCGTCCAGCCCGAAGAGCCACCCGCGACGACCTTTTCCGCAACTTTTTTACGGTCGTTGTTGCAAAGCCTCTCTTAGCGGACCTGCGGTCTATCTGCGGCACATGATTGCGCCGCCCGTTTGTACTGCGTGGGCGCAACCCGTCCTCGGCAGCCCTTTTTGCAACAATCATCAAGGTGAAAGCTGGAAGGGCCATCAGTCAAGGCCATACGTCGGTGGAGTTGGGCCGGTTCCGCGCGGAGACCTGCATAGGCCGAGGAATCGAGTCTCTCCGTCCGGCTCTTCCCACATGTGCGTCAGGAGACCCGTATAGGTCGGGGAATCAAGATGGTCCGCGGGCTTGCTGTCATATATGCACCCCGAGGACCTTTACGGGTGGGCAAGGCAAGACTGGAGTGTGCTGAGGGTAGCGCAACCATTGGAAAAGCCATATGCATTGGGAGCGTCAGTGGGGGCGGGCCCAAGTGTGGTTGCCCAGCCTGACAACTGGCCGCCACTGCCAGGGTTAGGTATCCCGGTCGCCTGCGACCGACACCTGGACAGCATGGCAACACCTCCACCTACTTGCCGGTTTCCTTTTAGCTCCCTGCCGGCTACTGCAAGAGCGGGTGTTGGCTTATGGAAAGCGAGGAAAGCGTGTAACTTCGTGCGCCTGCCTTTTTACCCGCGGTCGCGCACGGGGGCCGGGAAAGTGACTTTTGCAAAAGTCTCCTTCGAGGAAACCGAGCATTGGCAGGTCTCGCTACTAAGTCTGGCCACCAGCTTCGATGCGCTGGCTGGTGTCCTCGCCGTTGGCTTTGGCCCGAGACTGGCGCCGAAGGGCGTGTTGGTGGAGGCCAAGGCCGCGGCGCCAGGCTTCGTCCTTGCACATGAAATAGCGCCGCTGCTCGAGGAAGCTGGCCATGGCGTAGCACTCGCCGAGGCTGGCCACGTCCTTTACGCCGAGCTGACGCCAGTGGTACTGGACGAAGGCCACCTGGCGGGCCATAGGCGTCTCGCCGAACTGCGAGTCGGCCTCGTGGAGCATTAGAATGCGTGCTTCGGCGCGCGCGATAGCGGTGCAAGGCGAGAACAACCACTCAAAGGGGTAATCGGTACTCAAGTATCGCGCCAGTTCCTTCGCCCGGTCGGCAAGACGCGGGTCTTCAGCAATGGCAAGCTTGATCATCATCCGCAAGAACCGCTGCTCCACCGGCGTGTGTCGCGGTATGACGAGATAACGACGGCGCAGCACAACCCGCCGCCATGCTGCCTCGGCTGCCTTGCGCGCAGGCGGCG
>JANZZA010000548.1 GCA_026419655.1 Armatimonadota bacterium
GGCTCGGTGTTGCTTTGTGGATGATGGTTTTGTGGGTGATGGTGATGAAGAGACAGCAACAGGGGAGGCTGTGGCATGTGGTTGTTGTTCTTCTGTTTTTTGGAGTCCTGAATCTTGTGGGTCAAGAGAATTGAGAGGGGGGTCTAAAGTATTTTTAGATGAGGGTCTTAATAATTTTAAGTCGGGGTTGGCTGCTGGCCTGAGGTTAAGCGCATAGGTCGTCGTCTCAGAACCTCTCTCCTTGCTGGATGAGCGGATGGCAACAATTATCCCCTGGCGCTCGAGAGACTTGACTGCCTTGGTTACGGAAGGGACTGACAGGCCGGTCCCTGAGTCGAGCTGCTGACCGGTGGCAGTGCGGATGCCGCGCGTCATCTGACGGATGCTGATGCTATCGGCGCTTTTCTTGAAGCCAAAGGTGCGGCGGATGATGTAGAGGAGAACCTTCAGCTCTGCTTCGGTCAACACGGAGAGGAGCAAGTCGAAGACTTCATCGGGCACCGAGGTAAAGTTGGGCGACGAGAAGCCCGGGAACCAGCGATCCGGGAGTGCTGGGCGGCCAGCCTTGGGGCGTTTCATCGGGCAGCCCCCCTTGGGGATCGTGGCAGGCCGGGCGAGTTGTGGCGGAGTCGGTGGCAGGTGGCGTGACCGCTTGAAAAACCGGAGCCTGGGGGGAACCCTTTGAAAAGGGTTGCCCCCCAGACCCCCTTCCCAAACTTTTTACGCTGTGGTGGGCCGGATTTTTCGGCGTGCCATGTGTCCAGCCAGCAGGCTGCTCCTGCGAGTCCGCTCGCCGCCATACCTGTGCCTGCGAGAAGGTCGGACCGCGCCGAAAAATCCCGCCCACCAGCAAGTGCCACGCGCCCACGTCGCGCCGCTGCGGTGTCCTTTCCGCGGCGCGTGGTGGCTGCGCATCTGCGACGGGGAGTGCGAGCATTTACGGGGAGGGGGGGCAGGGAGACCCCCCCTTGGAGCAAAAAGCGGGGTTTCCGCTGCTCTGGGGGGAACCCTTTGAAAAGGGTTGCCCCCCAGACCCCCTTCCCAAACTTTTTCGTGCTGCTTCCACCACGCACGCCGAAGGATGTGTCCGGTACTCTGCGCAGCGCGGGAGGAGTGGTCGCCCGCCAGGCAGGTCTGCGCCAGGGGCGACTGCGGTCGAGCCAAGAGCGAAGAGGTGAAGGGAGAGCAAGGGGATGAGAAATGGCTCCCGGTGCCTTTGAGTTTTTATGTCTTCTTGCCTTTATGTTGGGGGCTTTTTCGGGTGGTGCGGGGGCTTGGGTCTGGGCCGGCCGGCTCAGACACAAAAACATAAAAACATCATGATGTCGAGCCGGGGGACTCATCCTCCTCGCCCATCTCCTCGCGGCGGGACATGTACCAGTTCAGTACACGGCGGGGGTCCAGGCGAGCCTGCTCTGCGGCTTCCCTTATGAGGGCCTCAACCATGACCGACTTGTTGGGCCGGGGCAGCCCATAGCGGTCCGCCAGCCGGCGAAGCTCCAGGAGCATTTCTTCAAGGATCTGGTGTGCTTCGATGGTGAGGTGGAAGGTGGTGTGGCGCTTGGGCTTTACAATGACCGGCGCGGCTGCTGCGCGCTGCCGGCGCCGCTGTTTGCGCTCCTGCAGTTCGAAGAGCCTGTCGTAGCCGATGCTGCTGCGTTCTTCGCTCATTCGAGGTCTATCTCCTGGACGACTCTGTCAATGATGTCGGCGTCCACGTAGTCTCGGCCTTCGAGGAAGGCCTGGAGCAGGGCATTGTCGCAGATGATGCAGATGGCGCGCGGAATGCCCTGGGAGGCCAGGAAGATGCGCTCGTAGGCTTCGGGCGTGAAAAGCTCGGCGCGGCGGCCCGCGACCATCATGCGGTAGCGTATGAGGTTGGGGACTTCTTCGGGCGGGAGAGGGTCCAGCGTAGAGGTGATGGCGATGCGGCTGCGGAGGGGCTTGCGGCGGTGGATTTTGCCGCGCAGCTCGTTCTGCCCAAAGAGGGCCACCTGCAGAAGCTTGGTGGCGTCGGATTCGAAGTTGAGGATCTGGCGGATGACTTCCAGGGTGGGGCCGGTGAGGGCCTGGGCTTCGTCTATCATGAGGACGACCTTCTGGTCGCGGGAGAAGGCGTCCAGGAGCAGGCCCTGGAGATTGTCGAGCATGTCGAGAAGAGAGCGGGCTTCGGGGAGATGAAAGGCGCGGCAAATGGCCCGCAGGAATTGCGTGGCGGAGCCGACGAGGACGTTGGGGAGCATGGCGACCAGGTAGCCGTCGTTGTGGAACTGGCCGTAGAGCAGGCGGGCGAGAGTGCTTTTGCCCGTGCCGATGTCGCCGTAGACGACGGTGAGGCCGAGGCCTTCGCCGACGGCGTAGCGGCATTTGGCAATGGCGGCTTTGTGTTCGCGGGTGAGGTAGACGAATCGCGGGTCGGGACTCGTCGAGAAGGGGCGCTCGGTGAATCCGAAGAAATCCAGGTATACGCCAGGCTGGGTTTCAGTCTGCGCGGACACCTTCCTCACCCACCAAAATGGACGCTATCTCGTCGAGCCTGAAGCGCTGGCTTTGCAGCTCCTGGATGCGACGCAGGCGAGGAAGGGCGCGGTCGGGGTAGAAAAGGGCATAGCCGCCAGGGCTGCGGGCGTCCGGCTCGAGGAGACCAAGGGACACGTAATACCGGATGGTGGAGGGCAAGACGTTGGCCAGTTTGGCCAGGTCGCCCACTTTGAGGGCGCGGCGATTCTGTGGTGCGTCGTCGTTGCGCATAGATTCCACCAATCAAACCTGCAAGTTGAACTTCAAGGCAGTATCATGTTATCACAAAGCTTCAGCCGAGTCAAGGCCGAAAACGGAATCGCCTCTCCCAAGTCTCTGGCGCTCAGAGTCCTGTTTTGGACCTGCGCTGCCGGCTCTAAAGAGTCTTGCGTCTTCAAGGCTGGTGGTGATTGCTGGTCTCTTCTCTCGAGCACCCGGTCCAGCCCAGGGATGCGCCTTGGGACTCTGTCTATGGGCAGGTCGTCGGGCAGATCTGGCAAGTCCAGGCCCGTGGCGGCCGGCCCCGCCAGGGCGGGCAAGAGCAAACCAGTCACGTGAGACCGCCACATGGATTCTGGCCTTCCTGGGAGCAAACTGTAGGACCCGGGTAGAAGGGCGGCCCCGCAATGCCCCATCCGCGCCAGGCCACGCAGCTTCCGAGACGCGGACCGGCGGCGATTGCGCGCCTGCGCGTGCCCTCGGACTGTCCGGTTTCCTCGCGTCCCTCTTTATTCGCCGGTGGCGGAAGCGGTAGAAGTCTCTGTGCGCAGTGTTTATCTCTGGCGACCCTGTAAAAAGGCCATCTCCCCGCCATCCTCGCCAGCTCTTTTTAGATGCTTTGCGGTTGGCCTGCGTGGAAGACTGAGCCAGTCATGAGACGCCGCGGCGGATCAGGTACGTTGCGGCCCAGGGCTGCCCTGCGCCGTGCGCGTCAGCCTGAGCGTCAGCACACGAGAGGCCGCGGGTAAGCGTACCAAGGCCTGGCGACACCTCGGTTGCCTGCGGCCCCTCATTTGCCCTGCGGCCTGTCACTTGCCCCGCGACATCTT
>JANZZA010000564.1 GCA_026419655.1 Armatimonadota bacterium
GACTATCCAAAACTCGGCCTCGCCTGGGACGAGCCGCAGGATTGGACCAGGTATTCCCTACTTTGCACGCGCCTCCGGGTAACTTCGGACAACCCGAATGTGCTTGAGAAACACATTGCCTTGGTGTTCTACGACGACAAGACGCGGCGAGAGGACCTCCCAGACAAGCCGATGGCCCAGCAGGTAATCCACCACCTTATTCCTGTGGGACAATGGATAGAACTACGCGACTGGCTAACCAGCCTAAATCGGTCAACCATCCGGCAGGTTCATGTCTACATTTACGAGCTTGGGCCGCTGGAGGCGCACAGCTACACCTGGGAATTTGCCCAGATGCAGTTACAGGAGATAACCGAGCGGACGGCGGTTTTTGGAGGAGAGGTGTATGGGGCCGGGCAGCTTGTTGGACGGCGTGGCAAGCCGATGGGAAGAGTAGCAACAAACGACGGGCTCCAGCTCGTCGTGGGCGACGCGGGCGATGTTGGTCTTGTTCTTGACGGGAAGCAGGTAGGCGCTGCGGGAGCAGCCCCGACAGGCCTGATAATACGCGACGTGGCGGCGGGCCATGCGCCGGTCATGGTGGGCGGCAAGCTCCAACGGCGCGGACAGGAAATTGTCCAGACCGTGCGGCTGGAAAAACTCGCCCTCGGCGTGGAGGCTACCTATCGCAGCCGGGGCAGCTACATCGAGGTAGCGGGCACAGTCGAGAACCTTACGCTGCGGGACCGGGCGGTGACGATAGCCTTTGCCCTGCCGGTGGCCAGGGGCAACTGGCGGTGGTGGGACAGCATCAGCCAATATCGCGAGCCCGGTGAGGCCCATGAGCTGACCACGCTGGAGACAGGCATGGAATGGGGGTTTGGGGGCGCCCACTCGAAATATCCGCTCTGCGCTCTCAGTCAGCCCGGCCGGGCAGGACTGAGCCTGGCTATCCGAATGGATGAGCCCGTCGTGCACAGGATAGGCTATAACGCATCGCTGGGGCTTCTGTACATCGAGTTTGATTTTGGTTTTCCGGGCTATGTGACAATGGACGGCAAAGAGGTGCCCGCACGGGAGCTGAAGGACAGACCCCTTGCCAAAGCACCTTTCCGCCTCCTCCTTTACCGGCATGACCCGCAGTGGGGTTTCCGCTCGGCTCTTGAGCGCTATTACTCTTTCTTCCCGGAGTTCTTTGAAAAACGGGTAACACGCGAGGGTGGCTGGTATGTCTGGGGCAACGTGGCCGACACGTCGGGCGCTATCGAGGCAGGATTTGGTTTCCACTGGGGGCCGGGCGGGCCGGACGCCGTCAAATGGGACAATGAGCATGGCCTCCTGGCGCTGAATTATATTGAGTCCGAGTTCTATCAGCAGACCATGGGGGACTTCGACCGCGAGCCG
>JANZZA010000639.1 GCA_026419655.1 Armatimonadota bacterium
ACTGACAGCCAGCAGTACTCGCCCGCCGGCAATAGCTCGGTCGCCGAAATGTCGCGCGAGGCGAGAACCTTACCCAGCCCGTCCCAGCCGCCTGCGAAGACCTCAAGCGTGGCCAGGGACACCGGGCGGAGGCCCTCCCCCACCACCCCCGGGGAAACACCCGTGGGAAGCTTCAAGCGGAAGCAGGCCAAATAGCGGCCCGGACGCACGTCTGTATACGGGCCAAAAACCACATGCGTCGCCTCACCGGGAGCCGACGGAGTAGCCCAGCCGTAACCAAAAAGGGCCTCCTCGTCAGCCACCTGCTTCCCAGCGTTATGGCGCAGAGTAGTCGCAGGCCATACCCCTGCGAGCTCACACGAGCCGACGCTCAGGCCTTCTGGGTGCGGTACAACCCTAAGCTCGCCCTGGTAGCAGTCTTCCCTGCGTCCGCATTTCACGGTGATGGACACTGCCCCAGGCGCCCTGTCTGCCGGCACGGCGAGCGAAAAGTCCCTCAGATTTAGGGACTCGCCAGCGTCCAGGTTTACGCGCAAAGACCTGGACACGGGGCCGGCTGCTATTGCGACTTCTGCCGACACCCTGCGCGAAGAGGCGTTGGCCACATGAAGAGGCACGCGCGTGGCAGTATCAGCCAGCACAGTCCAGCGGATACGCTCGTTGACGCCCGTGCAGCCAATGAGAACGCGGCCGTCGGCCCATTTGCGCAGCGCCGCAAAGGCTTCATCGAGGCGGGCGGGTTTGAAGCGGCGCTGGTCAAGGGCACGAGCCATCTCGGCGTGAAGGCTGCAGTGGTGTGCATAATTGTGCAAGTCTGAGTAGACAAGAATGATGGCCGGGGGATACAGGCGGCGGGCAATGTCCTCTACGCGCGTCACAACCCACCTGACGGCCTCAGCACGCTTCTCGTCCGAGGAAAAGGCTTGCGGAAAGTCCGGGGTGCCAAGGAACATGTGCTGCCAGTAGGCCAGCTCATGATAGACAACTGGTACGCCGCCCGGCAAAACGTCCATGCGGGCCGGCGCGGCGTTTATAGTCAGGCCTGCGGGCCGGGTGAGAGCGGCGTACCGCTGGAGCACCTCGCGCTTCGTCATGCCCCAGGCGTCTATCCAGGAAAGATCGGCCTCCTGGCAAGCCTCGGCAGTATGGCGGGCAAACTGGTCAAGGTTGGGCATGACATCCGGGTAGCAGTACCCGGCACCTGAGCAACCAGCGAAGAAGCCGTCATTGGGTGTAGCAGTTTCGTAGAAATACTCTAACATGGCCGGGAAGTAGCGGGCCATGAGCGGATTGATGCCCCAGTTCATCGGCACCGACCCGCGCTCTGCTTCAAACCAGGAGCCATAGAAAAAGGGAATAGGCCCCTTCATGGTGTCGCCCTCGCTGGTCATGAAGCAGACGTAAAACTTTTCGGGCTGAGGTTTGACATTGTTGGGCGTGAAAGAATGGCGCTGGCGGATGGTCTTGCCGCGCGGCTTGATCTGGGTATGGAAGCTCCAGTTGGGGCCGAAGTGGAAGGAGTAGTGGCCGTACTGCGAGATAAGCGTGCACCATTCTCCTTCGGGCTCCCCGTAGCCGGTAATCATGGCAGGCGGCTCAAGGGCGGCCAGGATGCGCCTGTACATCTCTGCTTGCTCGGGACTGCCGCCTACCTTCGAGCCGCCATAGCTTTCCATGACCGTCGGCACAGCGCAGAGGTTGAACACGAAGCCCCCGTGCATGACCGGCCAGTCGAAACCGGCCATCTGGCAATAGCCAGCGTGGAAGCCATCCACATAGCCGTCAACGGCATGGGCGAAGCGGCGATTACAGCGAGGGAGAACATGCTGCAGGGCCCATGCATAAGCTTCGACAGAATTCTTGAACTTGCCTCGGAAGTCCTGCACCACGGGCAAGTTAAGAAGCTCCGGCAAAGGCCTGGGCTGTGTCGGCGGTGGTGGAACGCCCTCTGGGGAGACGAATCTCACGCGCCGCCAAAGGACACGTGCGCCACCGCCCGCGACGTGAAGCTGGATGAGAGCGAAGGTGTGGCGGCCGGACAGACGCGAAAGCTCCCGGATATTCCAGCGCTGGGTGCCGGGCTGATGCTGAAGTGGCAAGCAAAGGTCGTCTTCATGGCCGGCAATCTGGCCATCGGCGTTGCGGTCCCACGTGAGCTTGATCATCCAGCCAGCCCCGGGGCCTTCAAGGGCGGCGACCTGGACCTCAAGAAGCGGGTACCGGTCCAGGTCAATGGTCACGGGGCCGTAGCTCATGAAGCCCCAGTCCTCGCCCGGGTTGGGATTGGCCTCAGTGAGCCAGAAGCCCTGGTCCGGCGATGGAGCAAGCTGCGCTACTGCCAGTCGCCAGTTTACGGCCTCTTCGCGCGGCGCAGCAGCGAAGTCTACGCCCGCCCAGTCCTGGCCGGCCAGAAGCTCCGTTGCGCAGCCTTCCAGCAGGGCAGGGGAGACAGGAAGGACATCGTCAACCCCGGCCAGGGAAAGCGCTACGCAGCGACTGCCGTCCACGGCGGGGTCATAGACGACAAGGCCACTGGCGGTGGGAGCAAAATGCTGAAGGGCCTCGCGGAAGCCTGGCAGGCGCTGATACGTGAGGCCATTGCGCCTGGCGTAGAGGTCCAGCCAGGGCTGGTCCCAGGGGTTGCCGTAGTCGAGGTAAAAAAGCGGCCCGGCGCGGTTTACAAGGCCCTGCAGGGCCTCAATGGTGCACCGACTGTCCCAGCTAAGCTGGCGGGCATCGAGGACCAGGATGGGTTGAGCTGCAGGAATCGCAAGGAGGAAGACAGTCAGCCCTGGCAGCAAGGCACATCACCTCTTGTGTGACGGTTGCAAAACTACCCATTGTCTAAGTACCGCTGCGGCAGCGGCACAGGACTGGGCACAAAAGTTAGACTGCAGGCGCGCTAAGCGTTGGCTGCAGGAGGGTTTTGCAACAATCGCCTTGTGGGTTTTTCGGGTGGCGACGAGGCCTGGGCGGATGTCTTGAGGTTGTCTTGAGGTTGTGTTCGATGTCTCTTCGCTGGCGCCATTCAATGCGCATGGCTGCACTGGGCTGAGTGTACGTGCCCCGGTACCTGCTGGGGGCCCTGCGGTTGAGCCGGGGAGGCAGACGGCGGTGCCCCCTTCACCTGCACGCGCCTGGCAGGCCGGCCTGTCTTCTCCTTGACCTGGCTCTCAATGACGAGGTGCAGGTCGTTCATGTTGACGCCATGGCCGGCGCCGCCCATGAGTGGTCCCTGAAACATGACCAGCCCCCTGCCGGGTAACCGGAAGGCCATCCTGCCATTTACCAGCAGGCCCATTTCGCAGCCGATCTTGGCCTCTGCAGCAGCCTTAGCGTTGGCGGGGTCTTTGGTGTCCTTGAATACGACGCGGACCTGGTTGGGGTACTCCTGAGGGAGCTGTTTGAGGGCGTTGATGGTCTCGGCGTGGCAGGGGTTGGCGCTGTTGATGAAGACAGTCACCTTTACTGGGGCTTTCTCTGGCCCGATTGGCTTGGGGACCTCAATGTGTTGGGGCTTGGCGGGCTGGGTATGCTCTTCGGTCTTTGGTTTGGACTTGAAGACGCCTGCTGCTCCATGGGCAATGAAGTTCCACATGGGTATGACCAAGATAAGTGCGATGACCACGATTGCGGTCTTGGTGTTGTTTGACGGCTTCATGGTTGTCTTACCTCTGAGAACGCTAATATGATAGCCTTCATGGGTTTTCTGGGCAAGTGTGGGTTGTGGCTGGGACACACATTGCGCGGGGCTGGTTGGTTGGGCTTGATGGTGTGGGGAAGATGCGCCGGGGACGTGTGATTCCGACTTGAATCAAGACTCAGGCCTTACTGAGGCCGGCAGGTCCTGGGATAGCTGGCCTCGAGGGCTGCGGACTAAAGTAGCATGGCGGCTTTGTTGAAGTCGCAGGTCGGTATTCCGTCCCAGTGGTTAGGTCAAAGGTCGGTATTAGCCCTGGGAAATGAGTTCGAAGGTCGGTAATCCTGGGGATAGCAATTGAGTTCAAAGGTCGGTATTTCCGCCGCGGGTGGAACAACCTCAGCGCCATACCGGGAACACCATTGTGAAGGGGAGGCAACCAGCCGCAGGCGGCGAATGGGTTAGCGGGCCTGGCGGAAGCGTGTGTGCGCTTACGCAGCAGACGGCACTGTTGAGGGAGGGTGAGCGATGAAGGTTTACATATCCTGCGACATGGAAGGAACGACTGGAGTAGTCTCATGGGACCAGGTTCGCAAGGGGCACCCTGAGTTCGAGGTGTGCCGGAGGTTGCTGCTTGGAGACGTGAATGCGGCGATTGAAGGGGCGCTGGAGGCTGGGGCACAGGAAATAATCGTGGCCGATATGCACGACGGGAGCCTCATTTTGCCGACTGCAGAGCTGCATCCGGCGGCCAGGTACGTGGTGGGTGTCCCACATTATGGGCCGCGGTTTCCCTACCTCGATGAGAGCTTCGACGCGGTCTTTTTGATTGCCTACCACGCGATGGCTGGCACGTATCCAGCGGTCTTGTGCCACACCATGACTGGGGAGTGGGTTGAATATGCCGTGAATGGCACGCCTGTGGGGGAAGTCGAGATTGATGCGGCGCTGGCTGGGGCGGTTGGGGTGCCCGTGGTGATGGTGACGGGCGACCAGGCTGTGTGTGCGGAGGCGCGGCGGTTTCTGGGCGACATCGAGACAGTGGAGGTTAAGCAGGCCGTAGATCCCCAGCGCGCCCTGTGTCTGCCGAAAGAGAGGACCTGGCCGATGATAAGGGAAGCAGCGAAACGAGCCCTGCAGAGGGCAGCGGAAATTAAGCCTTTCGGCTTCGGGTCGCCGGTTGAGATAAGCATCAGATACCGCAATGCGGACCAGGTG
The DNA here is from genome assembly GCA_026419655.1 of Armatimonadota bacterium. Taxonomy (GTDB): domain Bacteria; phylum Armatimonadota; class Zipacnadia; order Zipacnadales; family FEN-943; genus JANZZA01. The sequence continues at coordinate 4,859 of JANZZA010000639.1, forward strand.
CCGAAGGGCGACGGTGTGACCAGCCACAACCCGGATACCTGGACGGTAGTGTATAAGTATGAGCGCTTTGAGGAGCACTATGGAGGCGTGTGGAAGTGCAGATAGGGACCCCGAAGTAGTCGAGGGTGGAGGGAATGGGCGACCACCGGGAGAGACTGGGCGCCGAGGACGCGGAGGCTGAAGCGGACGCATCAGGCGAGGCGCGCGAGTGGCTTGAACGGACGCGCGGACAGATGGATGAGGCAGATGTGGCGGAGGCGGCCCGGAAGGCAGGTGAGGCGGAGGCCGCCGTGAGAAAGGCTGGCGCGCTGCGGCGGCACGTGGCGCGGGTGCGCGTACTGGTGAGGATGCTACAGGACTGGCGGGCCGGGCGGTACCAGGATGTGCCCTGGCAGACGCTGGCAAGCGTGGCGGCGCTGGTGCTGTACCTGGCCAACCCGATTGACCTTATCCCTGATTTCTTGCCCGGCGTGGGGTATGCCGACGACCTGGCAGTAATTGCTCTTGTGTGGGCGGCCGTGCGGCGCGACGCCGAGAATTATGCCTCCTGGAAGTTGGCGAGCGAAGGCCTGTCAGCCGAGGAAGCCAAGCTTTTGCTGAGGGCTTTCCCGCGGCTGGCAGAGCAATAGGAAGGAGACGACGCCGAAGTCGGCAGCGTCATAGGCTTTCCCGTGGCTGGCAGGGCAATAGGGTGCAGAGCTTAGAGGGCAGGGCGCAGCCACAAGCGGCTGCGCTGGCCAGTAAAGCAGCAGGTCAACTTGCGCCGGCCGAGGGAGAACGGCCCTGGCGCCGCCTCAGGGCGACTGTCCGCATCCGCAGCGGCGAACCAGAAGGGTAGCCGCCCCTGCACTGCGTGTGGGGTGGTTCTGGCCGATAGCTAATCCTCCCGGCGCAGCATCAGCAGCCGGACGAGCTGGAGAATGGCCATCAGAGCAGCGGCGACGTAAGTCAGGGCAGCGGCGTTGAGGACTTCGCGGGCCGCAGGTACCTCGTCAGCCGCCAGAATTCCCGTCTCCTCGACCAGGCGGATGGCGCGGCGGCTTGCGTCAAACTCAACGGGCAGCGTCACGAGCATGAACAGGACAGTAGCCGAGAAGAGAAGGATGGCCACGTTCTGCAGCATCGGGCTTGCGAAAAACAGGCCGATGATGAACAGCAGGATCCACAGATGGCTGGTTGCGGCCAGGGGCACGAGGGCGTTTCGGAAGCCCAGAGCAGCATAGCCTGTGGCGTGCTGGATGGCGTGGCCGGCTTCGTGGGCGGCAACGCCGATGGCGGCCAGAGAGGGCTGGGAGTACACTTCGGGCGAAAGCCGAAGGACCTTGTTGCGGGGATCGTAATGGTCGCTGAGCATTCCCTGACTGGGCTCAATCCGGACGTCATAAATGCCCGCGAGCTGAAGCAGGTAACGAGCAGCGTCGGCCCCAGAAAGACCCCGCCGCGCAGCCACCCGCGACCATCTTCCGAAAGCCGACGAGACCTTTATCTGGGCGTAGATGCCCAGCAGCACCGCCGGCATCAGAATTATCAGCGTCCAGTCCCAGAGAAACATTCCCCATAACACCTCCACAACAGCAAAACGTCATGCAGCAAAAACCTGTTCCGCAATCAGCCCTACATAGAGTATACCAGCATGTGGCCGGGGCAATACAGAGGTCGAGGTGGAGAGTGGTTGGCCCTGCGGGCGTGGATTTTCATACCGGGCAGACAGGGCTTTTCTGGGGGAAACCCTTTGAAAAGGGTTCTCCCCCAGACCCCCTTCCCAAACTTTTTACGGTGTTGCCGGGCCGGATTTTGGGGCGCGCGGGAGGGTACATCGAAAAGGCACCACTGGTAAGCACTGTGCCCGCGTCGTGGCCTAGACTCCGTTGCCTACG
>JANZZA010000675.1 GCA_026419655.1 Armatimonadota bacterium
TTTCTGGTGGTTCGACCGCCTGGAGCGCATCGTGGCTCATCTGCTGGGCATCCGTGTCTACGGGGAGATGACCACCTGGGGCGAGCCGACCTGGCTGGGCAATCAAACCGTGGGTGGCTACACGGCTTACGTGGCGCTGGCCTTCTGGGTGGCCCGAAGACATCTGGCCGATGCCTGGCGAGACGCAGTCGCTGGGCGACAGCCAGAGAATTTGCCTGTCAGTTACCGCGCCGCCTTTGGCCTGTTAGCCGTCAGCACTACCGGCATCCTCATCTGGTGCGCCGTCGCCGGCATGAGTCTGTGGGTAGCCATAAGCCAGGTCCTTGTATACACCATAATCGCCGTCGCCCTGACCAAAGTCGTGGCCGAATCCGGGCTGCTCTTCGTGCAATCAACCTATAGCTGGCTGGAACTCCTCAAGGCCGTGCTTGGCACCAAGGGCGTTGGCGATGCCAACCTGGTCAAGGGGATGTTTATCGAGCGCAACTTCATGACCGACCTGCGGGCCTTCATAATGCCCAGCTTCTCCCAGAGCTTCAAAATTGCCGACTTTGCGCGGATTGACCAGCGCGGCCTGCTGGCTGCCATAATCCCTACAATCCTGCTGGCCTCGGTAATCTCCTATTATATGAACATAAGGCTCCTGTATACCTATGGCGCAACCAACTGCAACCCGTGGATGGCAAAGTGGGCCGGGCTGGGGGGATTCAGTCTTCTGGGCGCCTGGCTGCGCAACCCCGAGCCCCGCAGCCTTAAGGCCATCGGCGGCCTCATTGCCGGGGCCCTGTTTACCTGGTGGCTCACCCGCATGCGCCAACGCTTCCTTTGGTTCCCCTTCCATCCCGTCGGCTACATAATGATGCAGACCTACCCGATGAAAGTGCTCTGGTTTTCCACCTTCCTGGGCTGGCTGGTGAAAACCCTTATCATCAAGTACGGTAGCGTCCGGGGATTGGTGACGATTACGCCCTTTTTCCTCGGGCTGGCCTTCGGAGACTTTTTCATCATGGTGGTGTGGCTTATCGTGGACGCCATTTATCAAAAGCACGGCCATTATCTCATGCCCGGCTGAGCAACGAGCAGTCAGGCACCTCAGAGAGCAAAATCCCACTGTGGCGGGGAACAAGGAAGTGGTCGAGTACGTCTCAACAAAGGAGAATGCTATGCCTGACCGGCGAGGTGCAATGCAGGTCAGGCGTATGGCTACGTTGGGAGAGAACTCGATGACACACGGGCAAAGAGTTGCACTCATAGCACTGACTGCGTGGTTGCACCTGTCATGGAACCCGATGGCTGCTGGTCGGGCACAGGCCCAAGCTCCACCACCACCGCCCTACATGGGCGACTACGACGTTAACGGCGACGGCCGCATAGATGACTCCGACCTTGCAGAGTTCCGCACACACTGGATCAACGCCCATAAGACGACGCCGATATATAACTCGCGGGCAGACTTCAATAGCGACGGTAAGATTGACCTCACAGACGCCCGGGGCCTCATTGAGGAATGGCTGCGCTACTACACCACGTACCATAGCGCCCAGGTGCCGGTGGGAGAAGCCCTTGCTCGTCAACTTGCGGCCTTCGAAAGGGTGGCGCGGGCAGCGGTGAAGCAATCAGCCGCCAAGAGCCCTGCTGAGGCCGTGGCACGCACTGCCAGTCGGTGACCCGGCTCAACCGCGACTTCACCCACCGCGCCGGGAGAAAGGCCGTGACCATCGGCGAGTTCCAAAACCTCATTCGTCGCCTCTACGGGGAACGGGACGCTGACCGGGGCCTCCCTCGTACTTTCATGTGGCTTGTCGAAGAAGTGGGAGAGCTTGCTAGGGCGCTCCAGGACGAAGAC
>JANZZA010000360.1 GCA_026419655.1 Armatimonadota bacterium
CAGCATCCTGCCCCTGTCATACCGCAGGGTGTGGACCTCAGCAAGCCGCTCACTCTCGAAGACGTCGTCAAGATTGCCCTGGCGAACAGTCCGACCATACCCATAGCTACAGAAGAAGTGCGGCGAGCTGTGGCGTCGGCTACGCAGGCGCGCGCGGCCCAACTGCCTAACTTGAGGCTAGGCTGGACGGGGCAGACATCGAAGTCGCTGGGTAGAGCGGGCGGACCGGGGGCTGACGCGCATCAGACCCAGCGCACCGCCCAGGTAGTGCTGGAGCAGACTTTTTTCGAGAGCGGCCTGAAGGAGGACATCCGGGCAGCGAGAGCGTCGGCGGAAGCTTCGCGCCATGCCCTAGCGGACACTCATCGCCTATTAGTCCTAGAGGTGGCCCAGCGCTTCTACACGGCCCTGGCAGGCCAGGAGTTCGTCAGCGTGGCGGACCGGGCAGTGGCATCAGCGCAGCAGCATCTGGCGCGGGTGCAGGCGCGGATTGAAGAAGGCACGGCGGCCCCCGCAGACAGGTATCCCTTCGAAGTAGAGCTGGCGCAGGCCCAGGTGCAGCGACTGCAGGCTCAGACGCAGGCCCAACAGGCCCTGGACGACTTGAAGGTAGCCATGGGATTGCCCGCTGAGACGCCCATCGCGCTGGCTGGTGCCCTCACCAAACCACCGCTGCCGACTGAGCTTTCCAACCTTGTGCGGGCGGCCTATGCCTCACGGCCGGACGTGCTGGAGCAGCAGGCGTACATTGAGGCGGCTCGACAGACCCTTCGGGCCGCCCAGCTTCGCCGGGGCCCTGTAATTAGCGCTGGCGGAAGCATCGGTTACGGCCGCTACACGGATGTAACTGACGAGGCATGGGCCCTGGAGCTAGGAGTGTCTTTGCCGCTTTTCGATGGCCAACTGACAAGGGCTCGGGTGGAAGCGGCGCGGGCCAGCCTGGCCATTGCGGAAGAGAACCTGCGCCGCATCCGACTGAATATCAGCGCCGAGGTGGAGCGCAACTACCTGACGGCGGCCCAGGCGGTGGGTCGAATAGACGCGGCCGAGGCAGCGGTGCGGGCTGCCCGAATAAGCCTGGAAGCGGCCGAAGCAAAGTACGCTCTGGGCGCTGGTACCGTCATCGAGGTCACCGACGCCGAAGTGAAGCTCCGCCAGGCTGAGGCCGACCGCGTGCAGGCCTATTACGACTACAACACAGCCCTGGCGGCGCTACTGGCCGCCTTAGGCCAGCCCGTTGTGGCGACAGGTGAATGAGGCTCTGGCCTAAAGGGCGGTAGCAACGGAGCGGATTGCACATGTCTGAAGCCCAGCTTGCTCCGGAGTTAGCTAGGCGACGCCGTCGGATTCTGAGGATGGTAAAGGTCGCAGTTGTGCTTTTGCTAGTTGTGGCAGGCATCGTGGCCTTTGTCATGGTGCGACGGGCGCGAGCGCGACGCTCGGAGATGGAAGTGGTGAGGACGGAGAAAGTGACGCGCGGCGACCTGGTACAAACCATCTCCTGCACGGGCGTGATTGCAGCAGAAACCGGGGCTTATGTGAAGATTGGGTCCCAGATCAGCGGTCGGATCCGGCGCTTGTATGCCGACATTGGCCAGCAGGTTCAGGCTGGGCAGGTGATTGCAGAAATTGACGCGCCGGACCTGGCGGCTAACCTTGAGGCTGCGCGGCGCAACGCCGAGCAGGCACGGGCGCGGTACCTGCAGCAACTGGCTGGGGCGCCCATGCAGCACACCCAGCTCGTCTCTGCTTACGAGCAGGCTCAGGAGAGCCTGAAAAGGGCCGAGTCGGAACGCCAAAGAGTGCGGGCTAACGTTTTGGCGGCCCGGAGCCGTCTGAAAAGCGCGCTGTCGGCCCAAGAAGGTGCACAGGCGCGTTTGCGGGAGGCCGAGGCTCGCCTCGCGTCCGCGAGGGCCGCTGTGAAACTGCAGTCAGCTCAAACTAACGCCGATGTGCAAAAGGCGAAAGCTGGTGTAAACACGGCCGAGGCGAATCTGCGGCAGGCCGAGAAGAGCTATCAGTTGGAGATAGCCGACGCCGAGGCTGCGCTGAAGCAGGCAGAAGCCAACGCAGCCCTTGCGGCCGCTGAACTGAAGCGCCAGGAAGGCCTTTTCGCCAAGGGATTTGCCTCGCAGGCGGACGTGGACAACGCGCGTACCCAGGCCCAGGTGACGGCGCAGCAAGTGGAGGCTGCCAGGTCAAGGCTGAACCTCACGCGGGAGAAAGTGGAAGCCACACTTTCGGCAGCACGGGACGCGGTGGCGCAGGCCCAGGCGGGCTTGGCGGTGGCAGAAGCGGGCGTCTACCAGGACGCTATGCGCGCAGAGGACGTAAGGAGTGCCGAAGCAGCCCTGGAAGACGCCAGGGCGTCGGCGGCGCAGGCGGCGGAGACTGTGGCAAGTGCGCGCGCGGACCTGGTAGCAGCAGAGGCCCAGGCCGCCTCTGCTGACGCAGAAGTTCGCAGCGCTAAGGCAGCCGTCAGGACGGCTCTGGCAAACATGACGCAGGACCAGATAAAGCAGCGCGAAATCCAGGCTGCCTACGAGGCGCTCAAGCAGGCTGAGGCACAGGTCAAGTACCAGGAAGCTCAGTTCCAGAAAAGTTACATCCGCTGCCCGATTTCTGGCACAGTGGTGACCCTAGCGCAGCAGGAAGGCGAGACCGTGGCCGCGGGCCTTTCGGCGCCGACGCTCATCGAAGTAGTGGACTTGAACCGCCTTCAGGTAAACGCCTACGTGGACGAGACGGACATAGGCCAGGTCAAAGTCGGCCAGCCAGCCAAGGTGACTGTAGATGCTTTTCCTGACAGGGAATTCCCCGGCAGGGTGGTGACGGTGGCTTCGGCTGCGACCATGCAGGAAAACGTGGTCACTTATCTCGTCACCGTGAAGCTGGAACGCCAGGTGCAGGCTTTGCTTAAGCCGCAGATGACCGCCAGCGTTGACATCACGGTGCAGAAAAAAGAGAACGTGCTGCTTGTGCCCAACGAAGCACTGAAAATGCGCGAGGGTGAAACTAAGGTCGTGGTACTCAAGGATGGCCAGGGCGAGGTGCGGACTGTTAAAACGGGTATGACGGACGGCGATTCGACGGAAATCACCAGCGGCCTGCAAGAGGGCGAGGAGGTTGTACTGGCAGGCTTCGAGAAGCTGGGGCTTCCCGAGTTCCGCAGCGAGGCCGAGCTACCCGGGTTCTTGCGTCGGACGCCCTTCGGCCCGGCGCCTGCACCCGGAGCGCGTGGGGGCAGGGGTGGCAGTGGCCGATGAGCCTTATAGATGCGCGTGACATAACCAAAATCTACAAGATGGGCGACGTCGAGGTGCCCGCCCTGCGCGGTGTGTCGTTAATGGTTGAGGCTGGCGAGTTTATGGCAATAACCGGCCCATCTGGCTCCGGCAAGAGCACCATGATGCATATCCTTGGCTGCCTGGACGTGCCAACATCGGGCACTTATTTTCTCGACGGGGTCGAAGTATCTTCACTCGACGACGACCAGTTGGCCAGGATTCGGCGCACCAAGCTGGGCTTCGTTTTTCAGCAGTTTAACCTCTTGCCCCGCACCACGGCTCTGGAAAACGTTGAGCTGCCACTGGTTTACGCCGGCGTGCCAGACCGGCGTGAGCGAGCCAGGGAAGCTCTGGTGCGCGTGGGCCTGGGCGACCGTATGCATCACTTGCCCAGCCAGCTTTCGGGCGGTCAGCAGCAGCGAGTGGCCATCGCCCGCGCTCTGGTCAACAATCCTTCAATCATTCTCGCTGACGAGCCCACTGGGAACCTCGCCAGCCGCCAGAGCGAAGAGATAATGGGGCTGTTCCAGGAGCTAAATGACGCAGGTATCACCATTATAATGGTCACGCATGAGGCCGACGTGGCCCGCCACGCCAAGCGCATTGTGCAGTTCCGCGACGGTCGAATCATCGGCGACCTCGCGGTAGAAGACAGGCTGATGGCCAGGGACCTGCTGGCACAGATGCCCATAGAGGCTTAAGAGCTTGTGGGCCGAGCGATGCGCTGAGGGGAACTTAGGCCAATGGGTGTATGGGAGAGCATTCGCATAGCCCTTCGTGCCCTGCGCACCAACAAGATGCGCACAGGCCTGACGATGCTGGGAGTGGTCATCGGCGTCGGCGCAGTCATTGCAATGGTGGCCCTCGGCCAGGGGGCAGCCAAGCGGATACGCGAGCAGTTTGAGTCCATGGGGACTAATCTCGTGGTCCTGCACGCTGGGCCGCCGCGCTTCCGCCCTGGGGGGCCCCCGGTGGCGACGGGGCCCGTGCGCAGTCTGGTGCCCGCCGATGCCCGCGTCATCGAGCGCAAGCTCAAGGATACCGTGGCGATGGTGGCTCCGGTTTGTCGCGGTAGCGCCGACCTCAAGCTCGGCAATAAGACGTGGAACACTTCCATTATTGGGGCTACGCCGGAGTATGAGTTCGTGGCGAAAATGCGCGTGGAAGCCGGCCGGTTTCACAATGCTCAGGAGGAAAAGGCCCGCGCCCGGGTTGCCGTGATAGGCCGCACAGTCATAGAAAAGCTCACCGGCGACCGCACTAATGACCTGGTGGGCCAGTATATTCTCATCAGGCGCACGCGCTTTCGCGTCATCGGCATTCTTAAAGAGCGCGGCGCGGGTGCCTTCGGGCAGGACCAGGACGACCTTGTCATCATTCCCTGCTCCACGGCCATGCGGCGCGTATTCAACCGCACCTGGCTCAACGAGATTGACCTCATGTGCCGCACAGAGAAGGACATTCCTCTGGCCATGGAGCAGCTCACCACCCTGATGCGCCAGCGCCACAAGCTCCGTCCGCCCTTCCCCGACAACGACGATTTCCACGTGCGCAGTCAGTCTCAAATCCTTGAGGCCAGCGCACAAAGCTCGCAGACCATGACCGCTCTGTTGGGGGGCATTGCTCTCGTTTCCCTCATTGTCGGTGGCATCGGCATCATGAACATAATGCTCGTGTCGGTGACCGAGCGCACCCGCGAGATTGGCATCCGCAAAGCCGTCGGAGCGACCAGCCGCCACATCCTTACCCAGTTCGTGGTCGAGGCCCTGGTCATTTCCGTCATGGGCGGATTGCTGGGCATTGGCGTGGGTGCCGGCGGGGTGAAGCTTATTACCCACTTCCTGCAGTGGAGTGCGATCGTAGAGCCCTCGTCGGTGGTTCTCGCCGTGGCCGTTTCTGCGGCCGTGGGAATGTTTTTCGGCATCTATCCCGCCTACCGTGCCGCCAAGCTTAACCCCATTGACGCCCTGCGCTACGAATAGTCCCCCTGAGCGCATGTCGCGCAACCTGCTTTTGCGACGGCTGGCTTACTCGGGCTGCAAAACGCCCGGAGCGCAAAGGCAGCGATTTTCTGTCCTCGGTAGGCTGAAGACAGGCCTTTTGCAACAGTCACCCCAGAAGGCTGCAAGAAGTCCTCTTGGTGCTGACAGTAGTGTCTCTTAGCGCCCACGCAAGCCGTCCGAAACACATTCCAGGACGACTGCCGCAAGAGCTGGTGTTGGCCTATCCAGAGGGCAGAAAGTGTGCAACGCTGTGCGCCCGACCTTTTACCTGCGATCGCGTCTTGGGACTGGAAAGGGACTTCTACAAAAGTTTCCCAGGGTGACTGTTGCAAAACCTTCTTTTAACGATTGATTCGCTTCCGCCCAGTGTAAGTTGCCGCCACAAGTCTATGTCGTTCGCGGGCTGCCAGCCACGCCAAGGTGAGTTTTGCAACAGTCTCCCAGGAAGCCCAGTCTCTTGGCTGGATCGGGCTTTTTGGTGACCGTTACAAAGCCATCGTTTCACGAGTTAGTAGCGCCCATGCAGTATTACTTGCAGGCGCAAACCTCTGCCGTACACGGACTGGCAGCTACGTCGGGGCGAGTGTTGCAACAGTCACCCCAGACTTCCTTGCCCAACTTTCTCCTGCTTTCGCTGCCGGCCCTGGGCTTTTCGGCGTCCTGCCTGAATACTAGCGCGTGGAAGGAAGCTCGCAGGCGTCCTCACAGGGCGGCGTGAAGCCAGTCTTTTTCCGCGGGTCGCCCTGCTTCGTCCATATAGCCACGGTCCGGGTAGGAGCATGCCACTTAACGTCGCACTTGAGGGCCTGGGCCATGAGCCGCAGAGGTATCAGCAGGCTTCCGTCCACTATGATGCCCTGCGAGCGCTTTATCGGCACACACTGATTGCCCGCACAGACAACGGCAAGCTGGGCCTTTTGATTCCACTCAACCTTCGCGCCGACCGCCTCGGTGGCTGCCCGCAGCGGAGCATAGGTTACGCCGTCACGCACGCGAGCCGCCGGCGAAAACGTCCGCTCTCGGCCATCCACGAGGACCCGCACGAGTTCATCGGCCCCCCACACCGCTACAGCCACGGCCCCGGCCAGAAGGCAAATGATGCTGCCGATAATGTATCCCCGCGTCACGGAAAGCCTCATAGACGTTCCTCCTCAATGTCAGTACAGAGAACGTAACATCATTTCTCACTGGGCGCAATCACGCACCTTGAATTTGACTGCCCAACGGCCCTGGCAAGCGTGGGGGCTGGGATGAAAGCAAGAAGTTTGGCAAGGAGCGCTTGGTCGGGCACCCTTCTCGCAAAGTTCCTCTCAGCAATGATTGTTGCAAAAGCTGGTGGAGGCTTGTCCTGAGCGAACAAAATGTAAAATGCTGCGTGGTGGGCCTTTTAGCTGTGATTGTGTGTGAGGGCCGAGAAGGCAGCTTTGCGCAACACGAATCAGTAGAATCCGGTGGCTGGAGTTTGCATGCCTGGGGCGAGGTCGCTTGAGACAAACTTCTGATATGCCGGGACAGTCGCCTTCAATCAGGGAGTATTCAGTTTACTCAGGATTTTGTTTCAGGCACGAAAGAGTGAGGCGCGAAGAATCACCTTGGTGGTCTGTCCCAAAAACCTGGTGTTGACTTATACAGGGCCACAAAAGTGTAGAAAGGTGCGTGTCCCACCTCTTACCTCGGGAGGCGTCTGCGAGGGGTTGCAGAAACTTTTGCAACAGTCTCCTCAGAAAACCGGATACTCCCCTTCAATCAGTAGGTCGTGACAACGCCACTCATTCCCAGCATAATAGCGTGTGGCGGAGGCGGGAACGGGCGGAGCGCGTTGAGCTGGAGCGTCACGTATGCGCGGAGCGTTTACCCTCATAGAGCTGCTGGTGGTAATTGCCATCATCTCCATACTCGCGGGGATTCTTTTTCCGGTGTTCGCTAGGGCCCGCGAGAAGGCTCGCCAGACTTCCTGCCTGAGCAACCTCCATCAGCTTTGCATGGCTTTCCTCATGTACGTGGGCGACTATGACGGGCGCGGGATATGGTGGCGGATGCCCGTCGTCGGGACCGGCCCAAGCGGGCGCTGGACAGCCGGCTTTTACACCTGGTACGACATGTTCCTGCCCTACGTGCGCAATGACCAGCTCCGCGAGTGCCCCACCCGGCAGCTTGAGCGGCCCAGCGCGCAAAACTCATGCAGTCCTGGCACGCCGCCGCCCGTAAATGTCGTGGTTTCTGATTACGCCGTCTGGCTCACCTTCCGCCGCGGCGCTGGCACTCAGACCGACCCCATCTACGAGGGTTTCAACTACACCAAGACTGAATCCGAGCTTCGTCATCCTGCCCAGTTTTGCTGGATGCCCGAGGGCCTCACCACCGACTACGCCTGCGGCTTTGGGTGCCAGAAATCCTTCTGTCATAACGGCGGCGGGAATATGGGTTTCGCCGACGGCCACGCCAAATGGCTCAAGTCGGGCGCGTGGTGGGAAGTCGTCCAGGACGCGGCGGGCTACTGGCACTCGAAGTATTTTTCTATATACGCTCCAGGGTAGCCGCCGGGCCGTCGGCGGACCTCTCGCATTGTTCCGGGGGATGCCGCAATGATGCAGCGGGCCGCTCTTGCTTGCTGGCTCCTGGGCTGTCTTATAGCGCCGGCCGGGCAAGGCCTATCTGGCACCGTGGAGCCAGTCTGGTATCCCGCCAAGGAGCCGTCACCCTTTATCCCTGACGACGCGCGCATTATCGGCGGCGGGCCCGAAAAGCTCCTGTATTTTCGCGGCCAATGGCCTATCCGTGCTGAGGTAAAGCGAGCCGTCCTGGTAGCCGCGCCGATGCAGACCGTGCGCCTTTACCTAAACGGCCGCCTCATCCTCGAAGCCCACGACACCCACCAGGCCCGGCCGGTGTGGGCAGACGTGACCGACAGGCTACAACCAGGAGCTGCCTTTGTCGCCGCGCAGGTGGCTTCTGAGTGGCGTCCGTCCCTGTACGTGCAAATGCGCGTCGAGTACACCGACGGCTCCTGGCAAGACATGGGCACCGGCCCGGACTGGCAATGGTGCGCCACCCCAGAGCCTGACTGGACGACCTCCCCCCAAGCTGGCGGCGACTGGCAGCCTGTTGAGGACATTGGCGGCTATTACCACGACGAGCACAGCTTCTGGCAGCGGGAATTTGCGCTCCTGCCGCGGGAGATGCTGCGCGAGCGCCTGGAAGCCCATAACGCTTGCCTGCGGCGCCTCTGGGAGCAAGACCGGCGCGACCCCGGCCTGGTTATCACCCAGCCGCCCGACCGCCCGGAATGGGCGCGACAGTTCCGTGGTTTCTGCCGCGTGGATGACCGGACGGGCCAGCTTGTAGACGGTGCCGGTCGCGTCCGCCACCTTTTCTTTACCATTTATAGCCAAAAAGGCGCCCTTGGCCTTCCCGAAATGGACCTGGAGCGGCTTGAGCGCGACCTGGACCTTATGGCCCAGGCGGACGTGCACCTGTACATGCGCTCGACGGGCTGGGGCTGGCTGCTCACCAAGGATGGCCAGTGGGCGCCGCTTTCCCACCAGCCAAAAGGCGCAGGCAGCCGCCATTTCGCTCGCGGTATTGACCTCCTCGATTATTTTGTCCGGCGGGCCTGGGCCCACGGGCGGTACATTATCTTCGAGGGAGATTTCTTCTGGGCTGCCCATCCTGATGTCGTCCCGCCCCCCTACCGCTCCCGCTATCACCTCTACCCGGAACTCGTCGAAGCCCAGGCCCTGGCCATGCGCCGCATCATGAACCGCTACCGCAACTGCACCAACGTCCTGGGCATGATGATTGGCGAGGAAGACATAGTCCTCGACCACGACCTGGAAAACCCTCACCAGCACGCGCTCTTTGTGGATTTCCTGCGGCGCAAATATGGCACTCTCGACGAGTTCAAGCGCCGGACGCCCTGGGGCTACGACTATGCCGACCTTTCCGGCTACCGGCGTGGCAAATGGCGGGCGGACTATTGGCCCGGCACGCCCGAAGTGGACGTGCTGGTGCCCGGCTATACGGCGCGACAAGGCCCCTTCGGCCGCGTGAAGCGGTGGGAGGATATTCCTCTTCCACTTTGGCCGGGGCCTGTCAGCCCCGAGGAGCCGACGGTGAGACTCGGGGCGTGTCCTTCTCACAACCAGTTCACGCCCGAGGACCCCCTGTGGATTGACTTTTATGAGATGCGCGAGGACGAACTCCTTTTCGGGATGCTTCAGCGCTGGGCGGAAATCATGCGCCAGGGGATGCCAAGGCAGCTTCTTTTCTACTCCAACGCCCAGGATTTCACCGCTTCCTGGCACTTCCTGCACCTGTATCGCCGCGCCGACCTGCCCTTCGACGTCATCGGCGTAGGCTGCCACGACTCCGGCCAGAATCTTTCCGAGCTTCCCGCCTGGGCCACCGTGCGCAAAGCCATCAAGGTCGTCTCCTCTTATCGGCCCTATGTCTTCGCATCCGGCAGCCCAGCGCGCGGCGTGGCTTCCGGGGAGGGAGAAGGCGGCCGGCCCGGCCAGCCCGAGGAAATCCTCAACTACTACCGCGGCGCCCTCTTTGACGAAATAGGCGGAGGCGCAGCCTGGACTCAAACCTATACCTGGGACCATATCAGCGGCGTCACCGGCGGCGAGGAGCCTCATATGACGCCCTTGCTGGAATGGATGGCAACCTTCATGCCTGCCGTGCAGGGTGTAAGCT
>JANZZA010000678.1 GCA_026419655.1 Armatimonadota bacterium
ATGGGATTGCCTTTGCCTACCCAGGGGTGACTGTTGCAAAACCCAACCCTGCGTAGTCGCAACTCCGTGTGCGGGGCCCTGATTTGTGCCTGCAAGTTCAGCGGTCTGTCACCCGTCACTAACCGTAGCCCCATTCCGCAACAGTCACCGAAGAGAGGCCAGTCAGCACTATTATGGATAGCTGGGGTGCGCGCGCGTGTAGCTCGTCGAAAGTTCCCAGGGCCTGGCTATTATGACGGGAGCCGACTGTAATTTTCGTCAACGTCCGCTACCAGGGCGCTTATTCCGCGACAAACACCGAAGGGTTGACGGCGCAGGAACTGTCTTTGCGGAGGGCGCGAGCTTTCGCTACGTCCCAGGGACAAGAGTTCCGGGCGTCTTCCCTGACATGGAGAAAGAGTGTGCGTCAGAAGGTATGTATCCTGAACTGTTGAGGGTGCCAGGGGCTGCGGCGAAGGGCAGCCACGCCTTTCCGCAAGGCCTTTCGGTGGTCGGGGTGGCCGATGAGAAATAGCCCGATGTTGGCGGCTTCGAATACCCATATGTCAGCTCTCGGGAGGGCGGTTTTCAGCTCAGCGGCTCTCTGTGCGATATAGGCTGCTCGCGGCTTGCGGGGAAAGTACTGGAGCACCATCACTGAATGGCCCGCGCGAAAAAAGGCCCGGACTTCATCATAGTACAGGTACTTAGGTGAGAGTGGATGGCCCTTGGGGGCTGATTTCACCTCAAAGCCGTTATCCGGGTCGAAGAACCACAGGTCTGCGGGCGCAAGGACGAAGGCCATTTCGAGAAAATAGGCCGCTCTTTCGTCCACGGCGGCAGGGAGCCACAGGTCGTCTGTGGCGGAGCCTATGCGCGACGGCGGTGGCGGGAAATACATGGCCCCAGGGACGAGACCGTCGCAGACGGCCCAGTGGGCATTGCGCCGGCCCGCCAGAACGCGCCGGCGAAGGGCCTCGAACAGCTCCGGGTCGTAGCCCTTCCACAAATCAGGCCGGGAGAGGTAGGCGATGCGGCCGCCTTCGGTGGGCGGGCCGGGAGGAGTTAGCATCCAGGCAATTCCCACGCGCAAACCACTGGCGCGGGCAAGGATGCGCAGCACGCCGTATTTGATGTAGTCGTTGACGTCGCCGTAGTACTGGTGCTTCATGCTGGCCGCCAGGCCTTGACGGCCGGGTTAACGTTATGCGGGGACCTGAGCCACGGCAGCCCACACGCGGATAAGCGACGAGTCGACAATGGCCCTTTTATTGTTTGCCTTCCATCGCTTCGGTGTCGCTCAGGGCTATGAGGGAGTCTATTCGCTTCTGCAGGACCGGCGGCAGGCCTTCAATGCCCAGGTCCAGGAAGCCGTGGACGATGGCGGCTATGGCGGCGTCGCGGCTGAGGCCCCTGGCCATGAGGTAGTGGATTTCCTCTTCGGCAATCTTGCCCACGGCGGCCTCATGGCTGAGCTCTACGTCGGGATGGGCGGCGGTAAGCTCAGGGATGGCCACGATTTGCCCCTGCTCAGACATCAGCAGGCCGCGACATTCCAGGTGGCCACGGGCACCAGCAGCGAGCGCTTCTACGCGGCCCCGCGCAATTATCTTTCCGCCCGTGCTGACGTTTCGGGAAAGGATTTCGGCTCGGCCGCCGGGGGCTTCGATGCGCACTCCCGACCCCAGGTCCAGGTTGCTTTCCGCAGGGGCAGCCACAACGCTGCGGTAGCGGGCCGTAGCCGCCTCACCGACTAATCGCGCGACCGGGTACATCTGCACATCCCGGACGCGCTCAAGACATACGTAGTCGCTGAGAAAGGCGCCATGGCCTTCCACGATGGCCGCTGACCGCGGCCGGACAGAAATCTCCTCGTTCCAGGCGTGGATCATGATGAATTTGACGGTGGCGCTACGGCGGACAAAAAACTCTGAAATGCCGATGTGCATGCCGCGGCGTGCACCAAAATGGGCGGTGCAGCCCGTGATGATGGGGAGGAAGGAGCCTTCCTCAGCGATGATAACGTTATGCACTCGCTGGACCATGCCCTCGGTGAGCAGGTAGAGGCAGGCCTGGACCGGGACAGTTATCTGAGCGCCCGGGAGGGCGCGGATGAAATAGCCGCCATGCAACTCTTCTTCCGCCGCGCGCGTGAATTCATCCCGGTCGCGCGGGACGGCAGTGCCGTAAAGATCCCGCAGCCACTCGTAGCGGTCCAGGGCTTGCTTTATATCCATGACTTCGAGGCCATCAACCTCGGCCCTGGCCTCCAGCGGACGGTCGTTAAGGTGGACGTAGGTGCCCGCTCGCTGCTGAGGGTGAGCCGACAGGTCAACTCCAACCTCGAGCATCCGGTCCTGGATTTCCGGCGTTATGGCTCCGGGTTGTGGCATGGTTATCATCCCCTGACGGGTTGGTTGGGGTTCTACGGCTCTGTTGGGACGTTTCGGCAGCTTACTACATGGTTATCTGTCCAAGTAGGCTAGAAAAATGTGAACGGCTCAACTCTCACGGCGTCGGCGCAGGCGTTCGGCAACCTGGCACGGTGGGCACTGAGCGCAGGCCTCGAAGCCGTGCTCATGAATGTGCTCGAACACGTCACGGGCGTTGCCTGAGCAGATAATGCGTCCGTCTGCCAGGACGTGGCCGCAGTCAGCGTTGACGTAGTTGAGGATGTAGCCGGAGTGAGTGATTATCAGCCCTGTGACGGTGCGGTTGCCGGGTCTCTCATCGCGCTGGAGCAGGCTGCGGATCATCCTGCCGATGCGGTCCATGTTGACAACGTCTACCCCAGATTCCGGCTCGTCCAGGAGAACAAGCTGAGGATTCTGGAGAGCAACCTGGAAGATTTCAGAGCGCTTTGTTTCACCGCCACTGAAGCCTGCGTTGACGTCGCGGTCGAGCAGGTCAAGAACGTCAAGACGCTCGGCGAGGGTAAAGATGCGCTGTTGGACTTCTTCTGGCGGCGGCGGAGCGCCTGCGTTCCCATTGCCGTTGTTGGAGAGGATTAGCTCGGTGAGGCGGCGTAGAGTTATGCCCGAGACGGCTGGCGGGCGCTGGAAGGCCATGGCCAGGCCGCGCCGCACCCGCTCGGTTATGTCAAAGCCAAGGAGCGAGGCGCCGCGCCAACGTATGTCACCCCAAACTATCTTGACGTGGGGCATCCCCATAAGGCCGGCCAGCAGGGTTGTCTTCCCGGCGCCGTTGGGACCGAAAATGACATGGGTCTCTCCCAGCGGCACGTGCAGGCTGAGCTCCCTGAGCACGACACGGTCTGCCACTGCTAAGGTGGCCGAGTCTACTACGAGACCATCGTCCGATGGCTGAGGTTCCCCGCGCGCGGGCTTTTGCATCCAAGGGTTTTGGCTCGCCATGCTCCCTACCTCCGCGAAGGGACAGAGAGAAAGCGCCCTGGCATTCGTAACCACAATCTACCATCGAGGGCCGGGTGTGGCAAGGTTTGCATGGCCCCATCGCAGGCCGCCGCAGGTGCTAAGCGCGGTGGTGCTCCGCAGCCTTCTCTACCTCGGGCAAGCAACCAATGGAGACCTCGCGCCAGGCCCCACCGGTGACGACATTACTGGCAAAATCTTCAAATCGCGCGGGCCAGGCTGGCACCATCCCAGGGGCGCACGGGTAACACAGACGGAGAAATAAGGTTTGGAAGCGGGCCCGGGGCATAACCTCCCTCAAAGGTGATTGTCACAAAGGCCGGTGTGGGCCTATCTGAGGTCCAGAAAGTGTGCGGACGTGGGTGCTCGACCTTCTGCTTGCGTTCACGTCTTGCGGTTGCTCAGGCAGCTTTTACAACAGCCACCGAGGGCTTACCCAGAGAGGAAAAAGTTCTGCGCACTCCCGTCTCGTTCTCGTCAGTTCTTGCCGGCGAGGATGGGACGAAGACTTCTCGCACAGTGCGTCGGCATGCCCATTTCAGTTCTTGCGGACGAGGATGTGGCTGCTGAAAAGGCCGAGTTACCGGCCCTCACCCGCACGCATGAGTACAGCGTTGCGAGAGCCAGGTATGCAGGTTGAAACGACCGCCTTACAACGCGCCAATTTCTTCAGCAATCACAGAATCTTCAAGTTAACCGACCAGTACAGGCTTGGAACCATGGCTACCGCGAGACAGTCAGACCTCGTTAGGATATGATGTCAGCACGGCAAGACGCGAAACCGAAGCCGAAACCGGGAAGGACACGTTACCATGGTGCGAATAGCACGCATAGCGTTGATTCTGGTGGCACTGGCCTGCATATCAGCAGGATGTGGCGGCGGTTCCGGGGGAGATTCTAGTACAGTAGAGCCAGGGTCGCTGCCAGCAGCTCAGTCCTTTTTCCCGCTGAAGGTGGATAACGAATGGGTGTGGCAGCTGCGCACTCCCGACACGCCTGTTACACCGAGCGAGGTGCTTCCCGACCGCCAGACCGCTAAGGTGGTTGGCACGCGCGAAATAGCAAAAAAGGAATGGTTTGAGCTCGAGGTCACAGACTGGCTTTCCACTACTGGCGAGCCGGTGGGCGGGACCAGGACGATACTGATGCGGGAAACAGCCGAGGGCGTGTACCTGTACTATGACTTGCTGGAGACCGGTCTAAAGTGGCTGGACAGGAGGGCGGCAGTCGGGGCAAGGTGGAACGCGCCCCAGCCGCTGACTATCTGGTGGGAGCTTGTGGGCACTGGGGACACGGTTCATGCCCCGAACGAAGCCTTTGCAGGGTGCTGGCACGTGAAGGAGCATATCCCCGGTAACACCAATCAGGAAGAGGTATGGGAGCGGTGGTTCAAGCGCGGGGTAGGGCTGGTGCTTGAACGGTTCTGGGGAGAAGATGGAACGGCATGGGATGATAAGGTGCTCCTCGAGTACCACGTGCAGCCCTGAGTTAAGCTTTCGCGGCGCGTAGACGTGAAGCTATCCTGAGGGCCGCAGGTTTGGGGACTGTCCAGACCACGGCGATCTTCTCTGCTGAGCAGTGGCCGTCCAGCATCCTTCGCACATAATGGCACCTTGGCACCACCTGGCCGTGCATTGTCGTGCTGGTCTTCGCTAACTGCGGCGGGCAGAGTTTTGCTACCTGTTAATCTGCCAGAGGTGGGGATTGCTGAAGGGTTTCGCACTCCCGGGACGGGTAGGCGTAGTCTAGGGGAGTATTCGGTTTTCCAAGGATACTGGTGGAAAAGTTTCTACAGCGCTTGGGAGACGCGCACCGAGGCAAAGGCTCAGACACACAACTTTGTACACTTTTGTGGCCCTGCATAGGCCAACACCGGGTTTCGGACAGACCACCTAGGTGGTTCTCCCCGCCTTACTCTTTCCACCCTGAAACAAAATCCTGAGTAAACTGAATACTCCCGCAGCCTAGACTGGTCTTGGGGAGGAGCCAGGGAGCGGTGTATAATTAGCCCCAGTAAATGCCGACTGGGTCGGGATGCCGTGTGGGCGCCCGGCCCCTGTGTTTAGGCGAGGAGCGGCCGGCGGTATGCAACCGGCCGGTGTGCGATGAAGGGGTTGAGATGCAAGAAAACGAGATAGGAGAAGCGGCGGAGGTTTCGGCAGCGATTGAGGTAGGTCCTGAGGAACTGGAGGCGCTGGTTGGACCGGGGGACGCGCACCTGCGGGCCATCCGCCAGACGCTTGGAGTGGAGCTTGTAGCACGAGGCGGAGTGGTCACGGTTACAGGCGCCCAGGCACAGGTAACCGTCGCCGCGCGGGTGGTCGAGGCGCTGTTAGCATCCATCCGCAAGGGCCGTCGGCCCTCAAGCGCGGATGTTAAATATGCCCTGCGCATGGTCCGTCAAGACCCCGCTACCGATACCAACCTGCTGGTAACAGAGCCGGTAATCGTGACGCATCGCGGCAAGCCGGTCTACCCACGGACACAAGGACAAGCGCGATACGTCCAGGCTATGCGCGAGAACGACCTGGTGCTGTGCTACGGTCCAGCAGGGACTGGGAAGACATATTTGGCGATGGCCCAGGCGACAGCCGACCTGCGCGACGGCCGCATTAGCCGAATCGTCCTGACCAGGCCCATCCTTGAGGCTGGCGAAAAATTGGGGTTCTTGCCGGGCGACGTGGCCGAGAAGGTAGACCCTTACCTTCGGCCCCTTTACGACGCCCTGCACGACATCCTGGGTGCTGAGCGGTTTGGCCGGTACATGGCCAACGGCACCATCGAGGTAGTTCCCCTGGCCTACATGCGGGGCCGCACCATAAACGACGCCTTTATGGTCCTGGATGAAGCACAAAACACCACGCCAGCGCAGATGAAAATGTTCCTCACACGCATGGGCTTTGGCAGCCGGATGGTGGCCACCGGGGACGTGACACAAACCGACCTGCCCCGCGGCCAGGTCTCGGGTATGAGGCATGCGCTCAAGGTGCTGGCCGGAATCGAAGGCATAGCTTTCGTCCAACTGACCGGGGATGACATCGTACGCAACGACCTGGTGCAGCGCATAGTGGACGCCTATGAGCGTGCCGGGCGGGACAAGAGAGATAGCGCGGAAGATGGAGAAGCTCATGGGGGCAGGCAACAATAGCGCGCTCGGGACGGAGGCGCGAAACCACGCAACTAAGGTACACGGCTCGCAGAGGCTACGCCGTGGTGCTTTGGGGGCGCTGACGGTCGGGGTTTTGTACCTGGCCTTGTGGGCGCGGCTTCTGCCGGAGGAAGCACCTCTGGTGCCCGGCCAGCCCAGCCCGCGCACTATTTTCGCGCCACGCAGCGCCTTCTTCAATGACACCGTGAAGACAGAAGAGCTGCGGGAGCAGGCGCGACGCAGTGTGGCTGACAAGTACAAAGTGGACCCTTCGGCTAGCGAGGTGGCCTTGGAGGTAGTACAGGATGCTTTCGCGGTGTTGCGGCAGGCGCAACGACTAGAGACTCCCAGCACGGCCGAGCGGGTAAAGTGGGTGCAGCGGCGCCTCGACATCCGCCTACCCGAGGAAAGCCTCGAGGTGTTGATCGAGGCCCAGCCCGGCACCCTCAGCCGTCTTCAAGCCACGGCAGTGAACCTGGTGGAGGCTTTGATGCGCCGGCAAATCCGCGACAACACCGACGACTTGGCCACGGCACGCCGAGAGGCCCAGGAGCAGGCAGCGCGACTGGACATGTCCCCCGACTATCAACGAGCGGTGGGCCTGATCGCCGCCGCCGCTCTTCGGCCCAACCTGCTCTATGACGCCGTGGCCACGCAGACAGCCAGAGAAGCTGCTGCGGCAGCCGTCAAGCCCGTGCGCGGCTACATACGGGCAGGCGAGCCAGTAGTCTACGAAGGGCAGATAGTGGGCCAGCACCATCTCGACATCGCCCAAGCTCTTGGATTGACTCAACCGCGGGTGGACTACAGCCAGGCTGTGGCGCTGCTGGCGCTGCTAACTTTGCTGGTGGTGGGGTGGGGCGTATTCGTGATGCAGTTTGCGCCCAGCTACTATGCCCAGGACAAGTATCTTTTCGTAGCTGCCGCTCTGGCCGTGGTTGCGGCGGTTGTTTTTCGTGCTGCCCATGGCGCCGCGTGGTTCGAGGCGGCTGCTCTGGGCACAGCCACCGCCACCACGATAGCTGTGTGCATCCTTACTGTGCCGCTGGTGGCTGTGGGTTTTGGTGGCGTTCTGAGCGTAGTGGTTGGTTTGATGGCGGCTGGTAGCGACGCGCGGCTGGTCGTGGCTACTCTGCTGGCTACCGTGGCAACGATTGGCGCAATGGGACGGGGATTTCAGCGCACGACCATAATCGCCCGCACTGCGCTGGTGGCTGCCCTTGCCGACGCCGTATTCCTCCTCCTGGGCAACCAGGTCTACGGGCTGCTGACGTCCTGGCCACTAATAGGCCAGACGGCTGCGGCTGGTTTCCTGGGTGCTCTGGCAGGCGTAGGGGTAGTGCTGGTCATCCAGCGGCCCCTTGGAATAACAACAGACATCTGGCTGCTGGAGCTGGGCAATCCAAACGAGCCCATCCTGCGCCGCCTGCTCACGGAGGCGCCAGGCACATATCAGGCCTCGCTGATGGTGGCTACGCTGGCCGAGGCTGCTGCCGAGGCCCTTGGAGCCAATGCTCTGCTTGCCCGCGTTGCGGCCACCTACCACGACATCGGCAAGCTCAGGCGCCCCGGCTTCTTTATTGAGAACCAGTTCCGTGGCGAAAATCCCCACGAAAAGCTCTCGCCCCAGGTCAGCGCAATGATTTTGGCCGCCCATGCTCGCGAGGGCGTGGAGATGGCTCGTCAGCTCAAGCTGCCACCGGAAGTCATAGCAATCATAGGACAGCATCACGGCACCAGCGTGATGAGCTATTTCCATGAGCGGGCTAAGGCGCAGGCGAAGCCCGGTGAGGAAGTGCCCGAGAGTCTGTTTCGCTATCCGGGGCCAAAGCCGCAAACCAAGGAGGCAGCCCTCGTGCTGCTGGCCGACGCCGTTGAGGCCGCAGCGAGAACTCTGGAAAGCTACAGCCCTGAAGTTGTGCGGGAGATGGTGGAGCGGGTTGTGCAAAGCAAGATAGACGACGGACAGCTCAGCGAGGCGCCGATTACTCTCGCCGAGCTCGAAAAGGTCAAGGACCAGCTTGCCCAGACGCTCATTAGTGCTTTTCACCGACGAATACCCTACCCCGAGCAGATAGAGCGGGAGATGGCCGAGCGACTACAACAGCGGCGGGCACCCCTGGAGCACAGGGGAGCCACAAGCAGCGGCAACAATCATGGCCGTCAAGGTCGAAGTGCTTGATCGCGCGGGTTTGGCGAAGGGTTTTGAGGCCCTGGTTCGGGCAGCAGCGGCAGCGGCCCTTGAAGTCGCCGGCGGCCGTCTAGATGAGCTATCCGTTGTCATTCTCGGTGACGAAGAGATGGTTGGCCTGAACCACCGCCTTCTCGGCCGCCGCTGGACAACCGACGTGATTGCCTTCGAGGCCGAACAGGACCCGGATGCCGTGCGCTCTGAAATCTACATAAATGCGGACGCTGCCCGTCGCCAGGCGCCGGAGTACGGCCATAGTTTCGAGCAGGAGCTTTGCTTCCTTGTCGCCCACGGAGTGTTGCATGCCCTGGGCTACGATGACACCGACGAAGACAGCCGGGCGCACATGTTAGAATTGCAGACCGAAGCCGTGCGCCGGACAGGGGCGTGAAGGTGAAGATGCCCGAGGCTCCAAATCCGTCCGTAGAAAAACCACCACGCCCGCAACGGAGCAAGTCCACTCTTCGCAGCTTCCAGCACGCCTGGGAAGGGGTCGTGTTCGCTTTCTCCACCCAGAAGCACATGCGCGTGCACGGGCTGGTCATCAGCCTGGTCATCGCGGCCGCCGTGGGTCTTGACGTTGGAGCGCTTCCCTTTCTGCACCTGCTCTCGGCGATAGCCCTGGTGCTGGTGACAGAGCTGTTCAATACGGCCGTGGAACATGCTGTTGACCTGGCTGCGGAGCATTTTGACCCCAGGGCTAAGGTGGCGAAGGACGTGGCGGCCGGCGCGGTGCTGGTGGCATCAGCCTATTCCGTGGTAGTTGGTGTTCTGGTGTTCGTCTACCACAGCGCCCTGCCCAGAGCTTTCAGCAGCTTTGGTTTGCCGCGGCATATAGCTGTTGGCCCTTTGCAGCTTGTGGCGGTAGGTCTGATACTGGTGGGGCTGATCGTCGCGACGGCCAAGCACGTCGCCCAGCGCGGACGATTCACCTTTGGTGGCCCTGTCAGTGGCCACGCCGCCCTGGGGTTCCTGCTGGCTACGGCGATAACATTCATCACCGGTAACGTTTCGGTGGCCCTGCTGGCCCTGGCAATGGCCTTGCTCATTGCTCAAAGCCGTGTGCAAAGCCGCGTGCATTCTCCGTGGGAGGTAGTCCTTGGAGGGTTGGTGGGAGTGGGGGTGGGATTTCTGCTTTTCGGGACTGGGCGATGAAGGGATTCCCTGCCGCTGGCAAACAAGAAGACGAGCTTGTGCGCAAGGAAGCTTTGCTGCGTGGCATCTTGCGGGAAATGGGCGGGGTGCTGGTCGCCCTCTCTGGCGGCGTTGATAGCAGCGTCCTGGCGGCGGTGGCCGCCCAGGAGCTAGGCTTGCGGGCCCTGGCGGTCACGGCTGTGTCCGCCGTTTATCCGCGGCTTGAGATAGAGGCTGCCAAGCGCGTGGCCAGGGAGATTGGCATCCGCCACGAGCTTATTGAGATTGACCAGCTATCGGCGGTGCCGGGTTTCGACCAGAATCCGCCTGAGCGATGCTATCTTTGCAAACGGTATATTTTCGGCCTACTGGCCGCCCGCGCAGCCGAAGAGAATTTAGTCCTGGTGCATGGGGAGCAGGCGGACGACCTGCTGGAAGACAGGCCCGGGCGGCAGGCTGCTGAGGAGGCGGGGGCGCGGGCGCCCTTGGCCGAGGCGGGTTTGTCGAAGGCAGAGGTACGTGCCCTGGCGCGGGGTCTTGGTCTCGGTGTCGCCGATGCGCCGTCCTTAGCCTGTCTGGCCACTCGCTTCCCTACGGGAGCACACATCACGGCTGAAGAGCTGGCACGCGTCCAGGCTGCCGAGGAAGTTCTGGCTGGTCTGGGCCTGAGCAACTACCGCGCCCGATGGCACGGCGACCTGGTGCGCATTGAAGTCCCACCGGATGAAATCTCGAGGCTTGTGGAGCCGCAGATAAGACGGTATCTTGTCGTACAGCTTACGGGTCTGGGTTTCAGGTACGTCGCCCTTGACCTGCGCGGGTATCGTGGCGGGCCGGGGGGTAATGTGGGCGCCCAAGACATCTAACAGGCTATTCGCGGAGACGGGTGGCTGAGCAGTGGCCAATTGCGCTAGCCGTGACCTGAGTGTTGCCGTGACGCGTGTCAGGTGCCTGGTAATAGGCTCCGGGGCGGCTGGTCTGTGGGCAGCTCTTCACGCCGCCAATGACGGCACGGTGCTCGTCATCACCAAAGACAGAGTCACCGAGAGCAGTACTAACTACGCACAGGGGGGCATAGCTACTTCGGCCTGTCCCGAAGATTCGCCTGACCTACACGCCCAGGACACCCTGGCGGCCGGGGCAGGGCTTTGTGATGAGCCCGCGGTGGCTATCCTCACTCACGAGGGCCCCCAACGGGTAATGGAGCTGGTTTCTTACGGGGCCCAATTCGACCAGGTCAACGGTCAGTGGCTGTGCAGGCGCGAGGCTGCCCATACGCGGTCGCGGATTATCCACGCCATGGGCGACGCCACGGGTGCAGAGGTCCAGCGCGCTCTTACAGAGGCCGTCCGCAATCATCCCGAAGTAACTGTGCGCGAGTTCACCCAGGCGCTGCGACTTGTGTTGGTGAACGGAGAGGTCATTGGTGCGGACACGATATGCACGGCAACCGGTGAGCGGATCCGAATAGTGGCCGATGCCACAATCCTGGCCACGGGCGGCGTTGGCGCCTTATACAAAGTTACCACCAATCCGCTGGTTGCCAACGGCGACGGCATGGCCATTGCGCTGCGCGCGGGAGCCACTCTTGAGGACATGGAATTTGTCCAGTTTCACCCGACGGCCCTGGCGTGCGACGAAACGCCCGCCCCTCTGCTCACGGAGGCCCTTCGCGGCGAGGGTGCCATTCTTTTGAACACCCATGGCGAGCGTTTTCTGGACCGCTACCACCCAATGGCAGAGCTTGCCCCCAGGGACGTGGTTTCGCGGGCAGAGTTTCTGGAAATGGAGAGGCTCGGCGCTGAATGGTGCCTGCTCGACCTGCGTCCGATACCAGAGGAACAGATAAGGGCTAACTTCCCCCATGTTCTGCAGATGCTGACCGACCGCGGCTTCAATCCCTTTGAAAGTCCTGTTCCCGTCCGCCCGGCTGCCCACTTCGTCATGGGCGGCATTGCCACGGACCTGGACGGCTGGACGGGTCTTCGGCGGCTCTATGCCGCCGGCGAGTGTGCGTGCACGGGCGTCCACGGCGCGAACCGACTTGCGTCTAACTCCTTGCTGGAGGGGCTTGTTTTCGGCTACCGGGCGGCCCGAGCAGCACGACGCGAGGCCCTATTGCCCCTGGACGCCGTAGAGGCAGCCGGCAGCATGGAGCCCCCGGCGGTGCCGGCCCTGCCGTCGGATGTTGCTGACCAGGTACGCGAACTGATGTGGAAGCGGGTGGGCATCGTCCGCAATAGCGATGGGTTGTCAGCAGTAGTTGACGAGCTGGCCCACCTCTGGCAGCGGACTGAGTGGAGCCCGTGGCCCGCCGCCCAAGAGGCTGAGGCGGCCAACATGGTGGAAGTGGCGTCTGTCATAACCCGGGCAGCCCTGGCCCGGGAGGAAAGCCGTGGCGCCCAGTATCGCACGGACTTCCCCGAAACCAAGGACGAGTGGCACTGCCACCTGCGCATTAGAAAGGCTCCCGATGGGAGCTTGGAATTCTCCCGCCGGCCAGTGGCCCGACGCTGAGCTTGCGCAGTCCTGCTGTGCGGACTCAATGCGTTGGCGCCATGTCGGAGGTGGTTTCCCGCCACTTGCGGAAAAGAAGCCCAGGGGCGCCTCAATAATCCCGTGTGCCAGTCGGCAGATGATACAAACTCGTGCCCGTGATACAATTTGAACAGCAGACAGAAGTTGTGGCGCTGGAGAGGCCGAAGGTGATACAGTCCGTGAGCCGGTCGCGAAGGGGCCCAGCATTTGCTTAACCACTTGGGGGAAAAGGATGATGGCTGAGCAGGGATCCACTCAAAGGCCAGAGATGGAGTCTCCAGAGGACCAAACGGGTCGGTGGCCGCCGCAGCCCATGGCGGTTTGGCCTTACACGACGGCCGACGTTAAATGGGCCAGGGGAGAGCGCCCCGCGACGGCCCAGGCGGCGGCTCAACCTGCTGCGCCCACCCCAAGTGCACCTCCCTCAACGGCATCTGCTCCGGGTGCACCTGCAGCTTCTGTACCCGCTCCCCCTGCACCCGTGGCTTCTGCACCAGCTACTTCTGTTCCGGCTCCGCCCGCGCCGTGTCCTTCTGCACCGGGTGAAGCTGTGGCTGCCGCGCCTGCTGCGCCAGGTGAGGTGTCTGCTCCTTCGGGGGC
>JANZZA010000685.1 GCA_026419655.1 Armatimonadota bacterium
CGGCAAGTATGGCAAAGCCGCCGCCATCGGCACAGGCGGCGGAAAAATTCTTGCCCTCGACTATTACCGCAACCTTGGCGTGCGCACCATCTGCTTCCACGAGCACTGGTCCAACGTACAGAATTACTTCGACCCGGCTGATCCCGAGGGCCTCAGAGACCTTGTGCGCGCCTGCCACCAGCGCGGTATCCAGCTTCTCGTCTACTACGGTTACGAAATGTCCGACATCGCACCCGAATGGGATACTTACAGCGACGAGGCCCTGATCTATCCGCGGGGTGGCGGCTACAAGCGCCTGCCGGAGCAGACGGCCTACATCTGCTGCTATGCCTCTGCCTGGCAGGACTATTTGGCCTGGGCAATCGCGCGCACGATGGACGAGTTTGACATGGACGGCGTCTACCTCGACGGCACTGAAGTCCCGTGGGGCTGTGCAAACCTGGGCCACGGCTGCGGCTACGTTGGCACCGACGGCCAGCTCCGTGCCACTTACACCTTCTTCGAGACCCGCGATATGATGAAGCGCATCTATGCCATAGTGAAATCCCGCAAGCCCGACGGCCAGGTCAATGTCCACAACAGCACGTGCATGACTATTCCCACGCTTGCCTGGGCCACGTCGTCCTGGGACGGCGAGCAATTCGGCGGCATTGACCGCACCGAAAAGACCTGGCCCCTGGACGTGCTGCCGCTGGATGCCTTCCGCTGCGAATTTATGGGGCACCAGTGGGGCGTGCCGGCGGAGCTTTTGTGCTATGGCCGGCCCTATACCTACGAAGAAGCCCTTGCTATTACACTGCCCCACGACGTTTTGGTGCGGCCCGGCAACGTGGAGTTGGCGTCGAAAATCTGGCTCGCGGCAGAGCGTTTCGGGCGCAAGCAGGCTAAATGGCTGCCGTACTGGAAGAACGCAAAATTTGTTGCGACAAGCAGTCCCGACGTTCTCGCCAGCATTTATAGTCGAGGCGCGCAAGGTGCTCTGGTGGTTGTGAGCAACCTTGGCCGGACCGACGCACAGGCGACGGTCACACTCAATCTTCGGGCCTTGGGCCTGCCGCTGAGCGTGACTGTCGAGGATGTGATTGATGAAACCGCCGTCCCTGCGGAGCGGGGCACCATAACCCTGCCGATGCAGTCGCTATCCTTCAAGATGCTCTGGGTGCGGCCCAAGCAGCGATGAGAGAGAAGGTCGCGAAGCCCTGCATGACGATGCTGGCGCCAGGCCGTCAAATGGCACTTGCCGGCCTGGTACAGGAGGTTTGCTCTCGACCCCAGGAAGCTGACAGGGCAGAAATGCAGCCTGGGGCGGCACAGGAGCCAACCCGGCACCTGGTGATAATTGGCGATTCGCGCCAAATGCCGGAGCTGCAGTCGGAAAGTGTGCATCTGGTCGTTCCCTCGCCGCCCTACTGGTGCATAAAGGACTACGAACATCCCGGCCAGATTGGCGCCGGGCAGAGCTACGAGCAGTACCTGGAAGACCTGGGTAAAGTTCTCGGCGAGGCAGCTAGGGTGCTTCATTGCGGCTGCCGAATGGCCATCAACATCGGCGACCAGTTCCTGCGGGCCAGCGAGCATGGCCGCTACCGCGTCCAGCCGCTGGGCGCGGATGTTATCAATATCGGCCGCCGCCTCGGCCTGGACTACATGGGCGCGATCATCTGGCGCAAAATCACCACCACCGTCACCACGGGCGGCGGCTGCTGGATGGGGTCAACGTATTATCCGCGCGACGGCCACATCACCTACGAGCACGAGTATATCGTGCTGCTGAAAAAGCCCGGCCGTCCGCCAGGGCCGCCATCGCCCGAAGCAAAGATGCTGTCCCGGCTCACCAAGGAGCAGCGGTCGGCTTGGTTTCGCGGCATCTGGGACGACCTTCCGCCCGTCCGCCAGGAGCCCCACCAGGCCATGTTTCCCGTAGGCCTGCCGTCCCGCCTCATCCGCATGTATACCTTCTGGGGCGAGACTGTCCTGGACCCGTTCCTTGGCAGCGGCACGACGTGTATTGCCGCCGCCCTCGAGGGGCGCAACAGCATCGGCTACGAAATCAACCCGGCCTTCGAGGCGCTTATTCGTCAAAGATGGCAGGCGGAAATAATCGAGCCGGGACAGACGCC
>JANZZA010000689.1 GCA_026419655.1 Armatimonadota bacterium
ACCCCCCTTTGGGCAAAAAGCGGGGTTCCCCCTGCACCCCCTCCCCGTAAATGCTCGTGCTCTCTGGCGCGGATGCGCGGCCACCGGGGCCTGCGAGGAAGGGGATAAGGGGTGCTGGGAGAGGTGGCTGTGTTTTTGGGCGGGCCGGATTTTCGGGCGCGCTCGACGGGACGGTCGCGCCGGCGCTTGTGGCGATCTGTCTATAAGCGCGGTACCAGCGAACAGGTGCATGCCTGCGCGGCCCCAAATCCGGCCCACGCACAGTGTGAAAAAGTTTGGGAAGGGGGTCTGGGGGACAACCCTTTTCAAAGGGTTGCCCCCAGAAAAATAAAGCGAGGAGAATGCAAGTGGTGTGGCCTCATATTCGTGCTGGCAGGTGGTGGGTTGTTGCGGTGGGGGTGGCTGTATGTGTAGTCGGGGCTGCGCGGGCAGCGGTTTACTACGTGGCCGGCGAGTCCCATGTTGCTTCGGATGAAAACCCCGGCACCGAGGAGAGGCCGCTGAAGACCATTGGCGCGGCGATGAAGAAGGCCCAGCCTGGCGACACAATCCTCGTTGGCGCGGGCGTTTACCGCGAGGAAGTCGAGTGGCAGGGCGAGGACTGGAATGCCCCGGAGCGGCGGATGACCTTGGCGGCGGCCCCAGGCGCACGGCCTGTGATAAAAGGGTCGGACATCGTACCCGGCCC
Source organism: Armatimonadota bacterium (assembly GCA_026419655.1). GTDB lineage: Bacteria > Armatimonadota > Zipacnadia > Zipacnadales > FEN-943 > JANZZA01. Next base: position 689 of record JANZZA010000689.1, read on the forward strand.
GTGGCAGCGCCTGGGCGGCGAGCAGCCCATTTACTGCACGCCGCGCCAGACATACACGGAAATGGTCTTTGTTGACGAGCAGCCGCTGCGCCAGATTGGCCTGCAGGGCAATCCCGAGCGCTACAAGGTGCGCGAGGATTTTGTGTTCAAGCGTCAGTGGGTGGGCCGGGGCCTGGACGACATGGCCCCCGGCACTTTTTTCTACGACGATGAGGCCGATCGCCTGTATGTATGGCTGGCCGACGGCTCCGACCCATCGGACCACCTGATTGAAGCTGCCGTAAGAAACGTCGGCCTCGTGCTGAGGGGCACGTGGACGCTTCGTGGCTTCGCCGTGCGCCATTTCGCTGACGGCCTCTGGCCGCGCGAGCAGGCTGTGGGGGTGGCGGGCAACCGCTGCATCGTCGAGGACTGTCGCATCGAGCACAACGGTTTCATTGGACTTATCGTCGCCGGTGAGGACTGTATCATCCGAAACAACATCATCGCCCATAACGGTCTTGAGGGCTTCACCAGCAACGTCGGCTACAGGATGCTGTTTGAGGGAAACGAGCTTTACGGAAACGCCTGGCGCGGCGACGTGGTTTGTCTTACGGCCGGCAATAAGTTCGTCATGTGGCGCGACTCGAAGTTCTTACGCAATTACTGGCACGACGAGCCTGCAGCCGCACTCTGGCTCGACATTTCCGACGGCAATGTCCTCATCGCTGAAAACCGCTTCGACAACTGCCGCTGCGGAATCTATTTCGAAATCTCTCGCTGGGCCGTAATAGCCAACAACGTCTTCCGTGGCTGCGGTCAGGGGATCTGGATTTATAGCTCCGATGTGCTCGTCGCCCACAACGTTCTCGACCGTTGTGGCGACGGGATTACGGTGAGCGGCTATCCACGCACCTGCGAATATTCCCAGAGCGTCACAGAGCCGCGCAAAGAGTGCCTGATGGCCGTCCGCAACGTACTCATCGTGAACAATCTGCTGCTCGACTGCCCCGGCTCCTTTATCGGTATCACCGAGGACACGGGCTACGGCGCAGGCAACTACTCCGACTACAACGCCTTCGTCTGGACCATGCCTGCCTACCATCCCACTGGCTGCCACATCAACTTCATGAACGCCTGGAATCAGCTTTACGCCCGGCTGCCCGAGTGGCGCCTGTATCGCCACCAGGACACCCACTCCGTGGTCGCGGACGCCGGACTGGTGAAGGAACTC
>JANZZA010000366.1 GCA_026419655.1 Armatimonadota bacterium
GCCGCCCGTGGGCCTTGCAAACTACGTGGTCTTTTCGCCGGTGGAAAAGGCTGCGGTGCAGCCGGACGTGATAGTCGTGGCGTGCAATGCCTGGCAAGCGGCGCGGATGGTGAATCTGCTAGCGTACGAGACCGGACTGCCGATGGAGTGCGACCCAACGGGCGCCTGGTGCCGGTCAGCAATAACCTATCCGCTTGTTACCGGCAAGACAAACGTCACCTTCGGCGACGTAACGGCGCGGCGCTCGGAAGGAGTACCTGAGGACGAGCTTTATGTTTGCTTGCCGCACACGGACTTTGAGCTGGTGGTGCGCAGCATTGACTACTGCGGCGCAGGAACGGCGCCGATAGAAATACCCGAGGCTTTCCGCGAAGCAATGAGAGAGGCTGATGCTGGGGGCTCAGTGACCTGAGCACCTTGGCCTAGGGCACGCGGCCCCCCACTGGAAAGGCCCGCAGCCGCGTTTCTGCGCGGAGGCAACACTCAAAAAGGCTCTGCCTGCCGGGCCCGCGTGTTGAACCTTTTTGTGTGCGCGACACCGCGCGCTAGCGAGCAGAGTACGACGCCCAACATGCGCTCGCGCACTGGCTATGGCTCCACCCGGTAAACCTATCTATCCTCATCGTCCCTTTGCCCAACTATGCACCGCGGGCTTTTGGCAGGCAAACAAGGACGCCAGTCTGTCAAGCCTCCTCAGTCTTCGTCGTAGCCGACCAGCGGGCGATACCAGATGTTGCGATATCGCACGAGGTCGCCGTGGTCTTGAAGCCGCAGGGGGCCGACGGGCGGGTGTTCCACGTATTCCGTCAGCACGCGGTGGGATGTGTAGCCGAGAAGCCTCCGGTGATTGTGGACGACGATGCCGTTGAACAGGACGGTCACATACGCGGGCTTGATGAGCAGGCCGTCATGCCAGCGCGGCGTTTCCCAGATGATGTCGTAGGTGCTCCACTGGCCGGGCGGACGGCAGGCGTTTACAAGAGGCGGATACTGGCCGTAGATGGCCGCCGAGGTGCCGTCAGGATAGGTAGGGTTGTTGTAGCAGTCAAGGACCTGGATTTCGTAGCGGCCCATGAGGAAAACGCCACTGTTGCCACGGCCCTGGCCCTCGCCTTTTACGACCTCGGGTTCGCAAAGCTCGATGTGGATTTGGGCGTCACCGAACTCTTCTACGGTCTGGATGTCGCCAGCGCCGGGGACGACCTCCATGTAGCCGTTCTCCAGTTTCCAGCCAGCGGGGCCGCCGCCGACACTTATCCAGCCGTCCAGGCTGGTGCCGTCGAACAGCACAACGGCGTCCGAGGGAGGACCGCCAGGCACGTCTGCTGGCGTCACGACGGGCGGCTGGGGCCGATTGCCGTCATGAACGCGCCACTTCCCACCAGGCAAGAAAGGCGTGTCGTCGTAACCTAGCTGTCCGGGCATGGCGTATCTCCACCTTTCGCGAGAATGGTCTTGGCCCTGCGCCAATGTCAGGCTCATAGGATGGATTCGTGGGAGCGGCCGCAAGACCTGCTTGGGCGCTTATCAGCAGCGAGGAAACTCCAGCGGAGGGCAGTTGTGGCTGACCGCTTCCAGCTATCGGGCCGGCATGTATTTCTTCCGAGATTGGCTCGCGAGTAATAAAATCCATCGGGCCTTGCAGCGCGACGGCTAAAGGCCGAGGTGACGGCCGAGATGACGACAAGGTCGGTACTGGTCCTGGTGGCGATAGTGGCCGGAGCTGGCGCGGCGTATGCACAGCACAGCGCCTGTCTCTTATACACATCT
>JANZZA010000752.1 GCA_026419655.1 Armatimonadota bacterium
GGGCAAGGGCGGCACATCTCCGCTACAGAGCACGAGCATTTACGGGGGGATACAGGAGGATCCCCGCTTTTTGCTGAAAAGGGGGGCACTGCCCTGGAGGAAACCCTTTGAAAAGGGTTGTCCCCCTGACCCACTTCCCAAACTTTTTCATACTGTCTGGCGGGGGCAATACCGCAGGAATATCCGCTCGTGGCCAGCCTTCGCCCCGCCCGCCCCATGCAGCCACCCTTCTCCTGCCAGTATCCGGCCCCAGCACCTGCCTGCCCGCGCTGTTGACTATCGCCCCGCTTCTTCCATGGCAAGACCCTTGGGGCCGATGCGCTCGGCCGGGATTGGCTGGAAGCCCAGCTTCCAGGCCGGCGACTCCGGCCGCAGCCGATAGTCGTCGTTGTCCGGGTCAACGAATAGCGGGTCGGCCACGATGGAGTTTCGGTCAAAGCCCGCCTCAAGCCATTCCTGCCACGTCCCGGCGGGCATTATGCGGGCGTCGAGAGCCGCCAGGTCGCCCCCGCGCAGGTAGTATAGATTCCGGTCGCACTCGGCAAGGGCGTCGGGCTTATACCACCACGAAAAGATAACCTGTGCCTCAGGCCGCGAGTACACGACGATGTTATTGACAAACCGATTACCCTTCATGAAATCGTCTCGGGGCTGCAGGCGCACCTGGTGCTCATGGCCCTCCACGAAAATATTATTCTGGATGACGTTATTCTGCCCGCCGTGGATACACACGCCGCCGACCTGTGTGCGCGCCACGATATTACCGAAGACCGTGGTGCCCGAGGAATAATCGTCCAGGTAGACGCCCCAGGTGAAGTAGGGTGTGAGTATCTGCCCTTCAGGTGTGGTTCCCATGCCCACCGAGTCGAGGATGAGGTTATACCGGACGACGTTGCCGCTATCGCGGTGCTCGTAGCCCAGCGACTCGAAGGCCCCAGTGTCGTTGGTCTCCAAATTGGTGCGGATGAATTCGTTGTACTCGATTACGTTGCGGTGCGACAGGCGCTCCTCGCCCTGGCTCTTACAGGATACGGCGTACCGCGGCACGTCGGTGATGCGGTTATAGGCGACGCGGTTATCGGAGCCATGCACCATGTAAACTCCGGCCACATGCTTGTAGATGAGGCCCAGCCGCTCCATGACGTTGCCGAGGATGGCGCAGTGATGCGGCTGGATGGCCGTGCCGCCCACAAGGATAACGCCCCCCTGGCCCAGGTCATGAAAATGGCTCTCTCGGATGACGCACTGCTCTGCGCGGTTGGCGAGCTTTACCCCATAGCCGCCCAGCCAGGCAAAATCACAGCGTCGGATGGTGCAGTTCCGGGCCGCCGAGAGCACCACCGCCGCGTCCTGGGGCGTATAATAATCCCGCGTGACCGCGTAGGTTGTGTCGCGGAAGCGGAAGCCCTCGATATTGACGTACTCAACAAAGCGGCCAGCTTCCATGTCCCCCTCTAGGCAGATAAGGCTCCCCAGCCGCGCGGCCACCACAGGCTGGTTGGAAAAATCCGGCGCGTCAGGGATATAAAGAACCTGGCCTCGGTCGCGGTCCAGATACCACTCCCCCGGTGCGTCGAGCGCCTCACGCACGTTCTCGATGAAATACCTGTTGCCCACTCTCACGTCCTGGGCGGCCCCCGGCGCGGTGAACATTATCTTGCGGTCGGCGTAATCAATGCGGTCCACCGGCACAATCGCGTTGACCCATCCCCAGGCGATGAAAATGTGCACTTCGGCGCCACGAAGGTCGGCAAACTGCGGCATATCGCCCGCCCGGAAGCGCATGTGGGCGACGGTACCGGGCGGAGTTGGCCCGGGGACGACAACTTCCGGGCCTTCCGCCTTTTCGACCGCCTCGCACTGAATGATGATCAGGTGGCGGCCCTCAGCCGGCGGCTTGAAGTCAACTGCGCCCCACCATGTCGGCTGCCCCATAGCCTCATTGGGGTCCCAGTCGGCGTCGTCGCAAAGAGCGATGGCATCCAGGGCCAGCCCGCCGCCCTGCTGATTAGTCCACTGCAGTGTACGCTCGCCGGCCCGCAGGCGCAGGTCGCAAACATGGGCCCAGCGGAAGCGGTCCCAGCCGCCGGTGTCGGGCAGGTGCATTAGTGGCTCCCAGTCTTCGTCGTCCAAGCGAATAGCTGTCCGGCCACCCATGTCGGCGACGTTATAGTCGGTCATCTTGTGGGCGTATCTGAGCCACACGCGATAGAGGCCATTGGCCGGCGCGCGAAAGCGCCAGGTCAGCCGGTCGCCGACGTTGTGGACATTCTGCACGGCCGTGTTGAAAGCCCCACGCTCCCATGGCTCGCCGCCAAAATCCGCGAAAAGCCAGCCGCCGGTGCGCGGATTGGCCGGGTCGAAGTTTGGGTACCTGGCCCGGATGGCCCAGCGCTCGCCTACTCGAAGGATGCGGAAATCCAGGCCCTCTGGCGCCGGTGCAGCCCAAACATCGCCGTCGCCCTTGTGCCATCCTGTGATGGGCGCCCCGCCGCTTATCACGACTTCCTCGCCCTCAGCCGCCCGCCACGTAATCGGGCAGTCCGGCGTGCCGGAGTCCTCCGGGCCAAGCACCAGCGGCTCCGCCAGGTAGTAAGTACCACCGTGGACTAGGACCTCAACGGGCGCCGTCAGGCCAACCTGTTTGAGTTTACGCACCGCATCCCTGGCGCCTGCGAGCGTCGCCAGCGGTCGCTCTTCCGTTCCCGGATTGGCATCGTCACCGTCCCGGGCGACGTGTATCTGCGCCGGCGCCGCTGGCTGCGCCATGCACGACGCGAAACAAAGCAACCACAGGATGAGCGCCCATAGGAGAACCTGCATCTAAGATCTCTCCAAGACCGATAACTCCTGGCACCACCGTAAGCCAGGAAACCCCCTTTGCGCAAAAAGCGGGTTTCTCCCTTGCACCCTCTCCCCGTAAACGCTCGTGCTGCTTTCGCCAGACGGGCCTTTTGTGCTACCAGCTAGCACACGGCCGCTCGCCAAAAGGCTAGGACAAGACCTCGATGCGCAGCGGCCCATAAACCTCCTCGAATAAGTTGCCCTTTTTCCGGGCGGCAAGGATTTCCCACCGGGCATCGCCGCGCGCACTCACCACCAGACGAAAACCGCCCGCATCTTTGTCCACTCTGACATCCTGCACCACGCTTGCGTGGGTGCGGTCCAGGCCGTCGGCCACGCGCAAGATCGCCGCCAGCCGCCGCACAGCCTCTTGCGTCTGCGGCTTCAGGGCAGAGAAGCGCCGGTGGGTTTCGCGTGGTGGCACTCCGCGATGATAGCGCGCCAGCAGCGATATTACCCGCCGCTCACGCTTCTTGAAGCCCGGCAGGGGCGTCTGCTGGATGAGCCGCCGCGAGTGTTTGTTATGCCCCTGCAGCGCTACACACAACCCGATGTCGTGCAGCACGCCCGCCGCAAGAAGAAGCTCGCGCCATTTGTCCCCCAGCCCGTGATATGCAGCAAGCTGATCAAATAAGGAGGCCGCCAGCCGGGTCACCTGGGCCGTGTGCTCTTCTTCGATGTCGAACTGCTGAGCTATTGGGATTAGACCGGCCACCCGAGCTGGCAACTCCGGCCATGCACTAGGTACTTCCTCCTGCCATAGCTCATGTTCTTCGTACATCTCCACTACGCCTCCCGTCACCCGCCGTGCTGCAAACGCGACCCTTCCCTCCCCTCAGGACTACTGCTGCGGCGGGACACAGAGTCCTTTCTGGGGGAAACCTTTTGGAAAGGGTTATCCCCCAGACTCCCTTCCCAAACTTTTTACGCTGTGGGCCGGCCGGATTTTCGGGCGCCGGCGGCCGTTTGTGCGACGGTACGATGCTCACCGACCGACACCCAAAGGCGCAGCGGCAGTGTCCCATCACGCGCCCGAAAATCCGGCGCACCTAAAAACGGCCCACACGACTACCACCCGCCCCGTCCCCCGCAGGCCTGGGGACTGCCCGCTCCCGCTGTCCGCCGCGCTGCGGAAACCTGCCCGTCACCCGTGGGCCTGGTGGCTGCGCATTGCTGCCAGCGGGCACAAGCATTTACGGCAAAGGGGTGCCGGGGGGAACCCCGCTTTTCGCCCAAAGGTGGGCCCCCTGCCTGTCTCTCGGGGAAACCCTTTTGGAAAGGCTTGTTCCCCTGCCCCCCTTCCCAAACGTTTTCGTGCCTTTGGTGAAGGTCCATACCACCACCGGCAGGTGTGAAGTCTAAGAACCACCTGCTGTTTCCTCGTCTTCTGCGCCGGCCCGCTCGCACTCGGCCATGTCAGTGAGGGCCGGGCACGGATTCCGCCACTCCGCCCCATACCGCACGAGAAGCGAATCCGCCTCCGCTGGCCCCCAACTGCCGGCTGGATAGTAATACAGGGGAATCGTGGGGTCGGTCGCCCATGCCTGGAGGATGGGGTCAACAAACTCCCAGCAAGCTTCCACGGCGTCGCTACGGATATACAGCGTGGCATCGCCCTGCATGGCGTCGAGCAGCAGTCGCTCATAGGGCCCGGGAATGTAGCCTGCTCCCAGGTCGGCATAGCGGAAATCCATAGCCACGTCGCGCACGTCAAAGGACGTGCCAGGCACCTTCATGGCAAAACGCAGCGCAATGCCCTCGTCCGGCTGGATGCGCAGCACGAGCTGGTTCCTGCCCGCTCCGAGCTTACAGAACTGGCCGAAAAGGTGGTGCGGGGTGTCGCGGAAATTCACCACCACCTCCGTCACGCGGGCGGCCATGCGCTTGCCCGTCCTCACAAAAAAGGGCACCCCGCCCCACCGCCAGTTGTCAATGAACACCCGCGCCGCCACATAGGTCTCCGTCGTTGAGCCAGCTCCTACGCCCGGCTCATCTCGATAACCGACAACCTCTTCACCGGCCACTACTCCCGAGGTGTACTGGCCCCTGACCACCTCCTGGCCCACCATCTCGCGCGTTATCGGTCGTAAGGAGTCAAACACCTTCACGGTCTCGTTGCGCACCGACGTGGCATCAAAAGACGCTGGTGGCTCCATAGCAAAGAAAGCAAGCACCTGCAGGAGGTGATTCTGGAACATATCCCGCAACGCTCCGGCCTGGTCGTAGTAGGCTCCGCGATTCTCGATGCCAATATCCTCGGCCGCCAGAATCTGCACGTCATGCACGTAGTGGCGGTTCCACAGCGGCTCGAAGATGCCGTTGGAGAACCGGAAAACCAGAATGTTCTGCACGGTCTCCTTACCGAGATAATGGTCAATCCTCAGGATTTGCGACTCGTCGAAATAGCGGTGAAGTATCTGGTCCAGCTCGCGGGCGGAATCCAGGTCATGCCCGAAGGGCTTCTCAATGACTACCCGGCGGAAAGGGCAAAGCGCAGTCTCTGCTGCCAGGCCATGGGCAGCCAGGCCTTCGACAATAGTGGGATACAGTTGCGGGGGCGTGGCTAAATAGTATATGCATCGGTCTCTGACCTGGTATTGCTGCTCGAGGGCTGTCAGCCTGTCACGCAAGCGCTGGTAGCTGGCCGGCTCCGTCGTGGCCAGCGGCTGGTAAAAAAGCATCCGCGTGAAACGCTTCAGGCATTCTGCGTCGGCGGCCGTCGGGCGCGAATGACTCCGGATGGCCTGAACCATCTTCTCCCGAAAGGCCTCATCGGAAAATTGCGTCCGTCCCACGCCCAGGACAAGCAGCCGGTCGGGCAGAAGGTCATGCCGGCACAGCTCGAAAAGCGCCGGTACGAGCTTGCGGGCCGCCAGGTCTCCCGACGCTCCGAAGATTACCAGGATGCAATCCTCCGGCTTTTTCATCCAGGGCCAGCCTCACTCTCCTGACTCTCGCGGGATTGCTGCAAAACCATGGCGCAGCGGATGTGTCGCGTCCCTGCAGTATAACTCGCCGGCGCAGCCCCGTGCAGCCGGCGCAGGCAGCGGGACTTCTACCAAAGGGGTTTCGCAGCAACCGGCTAATCAAAAGAACGCGGGCCCAAATCCATCGCCGCCTGCGCATCCAGGAGCCAGTAAATCTTTCCGTTTTCGGGCCTCACGGCCTGGGCGGGCCTCTGCTGAGGGTCGTGTGTTCCTTCGAGGGCTTCTCGCACCGCCCGGCTTTTCGCCAGCCCTGAGACGTAGAAAATAACGTTTCGGGCCGCTTTAAACGCCGCCGGCGTCAGCGTCACCCGCCACGCATCGAGCTTTTCCACATAGATGGGCAGGACCCACCGATTTGGCTCGCTTATGGCCGCTGTGTTGGGAAAAATAGAGGCCACGTGGCCGTCGTCGCCCAGGCCGAGCAAAACAACGTCGAAGGCAGGCGTGATGTCCCCTCCCGCCCCCTGTACTCCGGCGAAGAATCCGCGCAGGGTCTCTTCGTACCAGGCCGCCGCCGCGTCGGGCGAAAGCTCGCACGGTATCCGGAATATATTGCCGTGGGGTACCTCCACGCGCCGCAGCAGATTTTCGCACACCATTCTGAAGTTGCTTCGGGCGTCGTCCGGGGACACACAACGCTCGTCGCCCCAGAACAGAAACATTCGCGTCCAATCAAGGTCCCCGGAGAGTGGCTCATGAGCCAGCTGCCGGTAAAGAGCCGCAGGCGTGCTTCCGCCGGCCAGCACCAGAGTGCACCGGCCTCTCTCTGCTTGAGCCTCTCTGGCAAGTCCAGCTACCAGTTCCGCGCCAGCAGCCGCCAGCTCTGCCGCGTCGGCGTACACCCGTATTTGCGGCTTCACTCCTGGCGTCTCACCTCGTGGCCGCCGAATTGTGCGCGCAACACAGCCAGCAACCTGTCGGCGAAGGGATTCTCTTCCCGCGACCGCAGCCGCCGGAGTAGCGACTCGGTTATTACCGGCGCCGATACGTCCTGCTCAAGGGCCTCCAAAACCGTCCACCGGCCCTCACCAGAGTCGGCTACGTAGCCAACTATGCCGTCCAGGGCCGGATTCTCTTCCAGCGCGCGCACTGCAAGGTCCAGCAGCCACGACCTCACGACGCTTCCGTGCTGCCAGATACGTCCTACTTGCGCCAGGTCAAGCGCAAATTCCTCTTTCCCCCGCAATATGGCAAAGCCTTCGGCATACGCCTGCATCAGGCCGTACTCGATGCCGTTGTGCACCATCTTCACGAAATGCCCCGCCCCCACCGGCCCCACACGGCCCCAGCCACGATCAGGAGCAGGCGCCAGCGTCTCCAGAGCAGGCTTCAGGCGCTCCACCTCCCACTCCTCCCCGCCCACCATGAGACTGTAGCCGTGCTCCAATCCCCAAATCCCTCCACTGACCCCAACACCCACAACCCCCAGCCCTCGCCCGCGTACTTTCTCAGCCCGCCGCAAGGTGTCCTTGTAGTAGCTATTTGCACCATCCACCACCAGGTCGCCAGGCGCAAGTAGATCACAAAGCGCCCAAAGGTGGCTCTCGGTGACCTCCCCGGCAGGCAGCATCAGCCAGACTACCCGCGGACGCTCCAGGGCCTGCACAAGCTCCTCCAGGCTAGCCGCCGTCTCGCCGCCCTCAGAGGCAAATCGCAGCCGCGGCCCCTCAGAGCGGTTATATGCAACTACCCGATGCCCGCCCCGCAAGAGCCTCAGCGCCATGTTGTAGCCCATCCGTCCCAGCCCAACTATGCCAAGCTCCATAGCCAGACACCCCTCCAGCCTTGTCCGCGGAAAACGCTATCAAAAAAAAGGTTGTGCCCCAGCCCCCCTTCCCAAACTTTTTCCCCCTGTCGGCGGGCCGGATTTTCGGACGCGGGGAGACACTAGCACCGCATCACTCGACCCCCCAGTGCCCTCGCGGGTAGACACAGAGATCCTGCGACGCGCCCGAAAATCCGTCCCACCCAGAAACACCGTCACCGCAGCCAGCACCAACACCTCCCTCCCCCTCCAAGCCCGGTGGCCGCGCATCCCCGCCAGGGAGCACGAGCATTTACGGGGAGGGGGTGCAGGGGGAACCCCGCTTTTTGCCCAAAGGGGGGTCCCCCTGCAGGGTGGATTTCTGGAGGAAACCCTTTTAA
>JANZZA010000003.1 GCA_026419655.1 Armatimonadota bacterium
GCAGATCTCCTTCGACGGGCTTGAGGGTCTGGCCGATTATGGCTACCCTGGCGACTGGACGCGGTGCCTTTTCGTGAAGCAGTGCTGGGACGGGTGGGGCCGGCCCGACATCATTAGCGACGCGAGCAATCTTCTCCATTACCTCTGGCATATCCACACGCGCATGAACTGGGGTGAGCCGTGGGGATTTGCTTTGCGCGAAGGAATGCCCGAAGTGCGCTTCCGCAATCAGGATTACTTTGACCGCAATCTCTTCCCTCATATGCTCGGCTGGTTCGAGTTTCGCCCAGTATCCGGGGAGCTTGAGGCCACCTCGCTCGACGAGATTGAGTGGATGCTCTCGAAGGCGGCAGGCTTTGACGCAGGATTTGCGATAATCGCGCAGCCGGAGAATTTCCGCATAAATGGCCACGGCAAGGCAGTCATTGCAGCGATAAGGGAATGGGAGCGGGCGCGGCGCGCCGGTGCCTTCTCAATGGCTCAGCGCGAGCGGCTAAAGGCGCCTGATACTGACTGGCACCTGGAGCCGGCTGGCAAGGGCAAGTGGCGGCTGTGGCCGGTGGTCTTCTCGAAGAAGCTGGTGTGGGAATCCCGGCGTGCTGAGGGAACCGGCCAGGGCGCAGGTAGGGAAACAGGGCATGCCGGGGCTGGTGGGCAGGGCGTGGCTGCCGAAGCGGGACGTGCTGGTGGCGCCGAGGAGGGTGGGGTAGCCCAGGCCGGGGCGGCAGGCGCCGCGGCCCGGTGGCAGGTGGAAAATAAATACCACGCGCAGCCGCTGAGGTTTGTGCTGCGCTGTGTCCCAGGGGAGGGGCTGGGCGCGGTCGAAGACCCATCCTTTGCGGTAGGTGGCCGGGAAGTGGTTTTCCGCGTGCGGCTTGAGCCGGGCCAGTATCTGGTTTGCGAGGGCGAGCCGCAGGCCACAGTCTGCGACGCTAACTGGAATCCTTTGCGCGAGGTGGCCGCTGAAGGCGAGCTTCCGCGGCTGAGCACCGGCCAGAACGCCGTAGTTTTCTCTGCCGGCGCAGGCAGTGCCTCCGCCCGCGCCCAAGTCCGCTTCAAGACACTGGGTTCTCCCGAAACACTGGTCCGATAGCCGGGGGGTTTTCTTTCGCGAAAATATCCGCTATCATGTGGACGAGGGAGGGTAGGTGGGACAGGCTGCTGCCGAGCTGCGCGAAACGGAAATAAACCCGCCGTTGAAGTGGCCCGGCGGGAAGCGCTGGCTTGCCCCGCAGCTTGCACATATCTGGGCACCTCACTCGCACAGGCGCTTTGTTGAGCCCTTCTGCGGCGGACTGGGGATAACGCTCAAGCTGCGCCCCAGGTGCGCCCTGCTGAACGACATTAATCCTCACCTTATCAACTTCTACCGGTGGCTCCAGAGGGGGCTGCGTGTCACCATCCCGATGGAGAACGATCCCGTCGTCTACTATCGGGCAAGAGACCGTTTCAACGAGCTGATTCGGTC
>JANZZA010000382.1 GCA_026419655.1 Armatimonadota bacterium
CAGGGCGTGCGATGCGTAGGGGTGGTGGAAACTGGAGAAGTGGTGGGCTTGGTGGAGCACGCCCTGGCGCCGCCTCTGCCCACCTCGCCGGGACGCTCAGAGCAGGACGCCGAAGGCTGGTGGGTGGCGTGCTGTGAGGCCCTGCAGGCCCTGTGTGCCGGACTGGGCAAGGCCCGTCTTGCCGCGGTCTGTGTGGACTCAACTTCCGGCACCTTTGTCCCCGTTGACGCCGCCTGCCGCCCCCTCCGGCCGGCAATAATGTACGACGACTCGCGGGCCGTGGAAGAGGCCACGGAAGTCGGTGCCGCTGCCAAAGATTTTACGCAAAGGCTCGGCTACGGTTTCCCGGCCACCTTTGCGCTCCCGAAAATGCTGTGGCTTGCCAGGCATGAGCCGCGAGTCTGGGAGCATACTGCGCGCATACTCCACGCAGCGGATTTCATAGTCGCGCGGCTGGTCGGAGAAGCCCGTTACAGCGACTGGAGTAACGCTCTGAAGACTGGCTACGACCTGCTTGAGCGCCAATGGCCAGAGTTTCTGCACGGCCTGGGCCTCGACGTGGGCAAGTTGCCTGAGGTAGTGCCGCCGGGTACGATGGTGGGAGAAGTGACGGCTGCTGCCGCAGCCCAGACAGGCCTGCCGCCAGGCTTGCCAGTGGTTGCTGGCTGCACCGACGGCACGGCATCTTTTCTGGCTTCCGGGGCGTCGCGGCCCGGCGAGTGGAATTCCACCCTTGGCACGACCCTGGCCATTCGCGGCGTGGCGAAAGACCTGATACGTGACCCACAGGGGCGCATTTACTGCCACCTTCATCCAGATGGGTTCTGGCTTCCGGGCGGGGCAAGTAATACGGGTGCGGGGCCGCTGGCCGCACACTTTGGAGAGGAGTTCTTGAAGGGCCGGTCGGCAGAGGCAGCCGCCGGGGCGCCCTACGAAGCCATCGTTTACCCCTTGGCGGGCAGAGGCGAGCGGTTGCCGCTGGCCTGCCCGACGGCTGAGGGATTTGCTATAGACGAGCCTGAGGAAGAGCTGAGCCGGCTGGGTGCGTGGATGCAGGGGCAGGCTCTTGTCGAGCGCTGGTGCTTCGACCTGTGCGAAGAGCTTGGCTGCGAGCTGGCCGACTGGATTGCCGTCACGGGCGCGGCCTCCCGCAACGATGCCTGGCTGCAGCTCCGCGCAGACGTGCTGGGCCGTGAGGTGCGCCGGCCAAAATACCCGGCGGCAGCGTATGGGGCAGCCCTCCTGGCAATGGCCGGCGTCACGGGCCGGCGTGTCTCCGAACTCAGCTCAGAAATGGTGCGCTTCGAGACGGTGGTTGAGCCGCGCAGGAACAACGAGGCTGTCTTCCAGCGTCTACTGGACCGTCTCAAGAAGGAGACCCAGGCGCGATGGCTTTAGGCGGCGCGGCGTTTTTAGCGTCGCGAAGTATCGGGTGGCATCCAGGCGAGGGTTGCAAAACTTGCCTCGATGTAGCAGGCGGTCCGTGTACGGCGAAGGTTTGCGTCCGCCGGTTATGCTACGTGGGCGCGACTCACCCGTGAAATGATGGTTTTGCAACAGTCGCTCCGATAAAGGGATGATGGCGGATGGCTGCAAGCGGGTGGGCGGCAGCCTTCAAGGAATGTGACATTCGCGGCCCCTATCCCGACCAGGTGGACGAGGAGCTGGCATACCGGCTTGGCCTGGCCGTGGCGGCCAAGGCGCCAGGCCAGCGTGTGGTTGTCGCCGGCGACGTGCGTCTCTCCACGCCGCCGTTGAAGACCCGGCTCCTTGAGGGACTCCGTGATGGGGGCGCTGTGGCCCTTGACTGCGGCAGCCTGCCCACGCCGGGGTATTATTTTGCCCGCCGCCTTCTGGGCGTCCAGGCTGGCGTCATGGTCACGGCTTCCCACAGCCCGCCTGACCACAATGGTTTCAAACCCATCCTCGGCCCCCTGCCCATAACGCCGGAAGAGCTGCGCAGCCTCTGGGAACTCGTCACAAGTCCGCCGCCGGCGCGGCCAGGTGGTTCCACAGAAGACCTGCACCAATCCGCCAGCTCCGCTTATCGCGAATGGCTTCTGGCCCGGGGCGAGGAAATGCTGGGGGCTGACGCGCAGAAGCTCAAAGTGGTCGTTGACTGCGGCAATGGAAGCTTCTCGGGCCTGGCCTGCGAAGTTTTGGCGGAACTGGGCCTGCGCGTGATGCCACTTTTCTGCGAGCCGGACGGCCGATTTCCTAATCGCTCGCCTGATGTATCACGGCCTGAGGCTTTACAGGCCCTTGGACAGGCCGTGCGGGAGACTGGCGCAAACCTTGGCGTTGCCTTCGATGGTGACGGCGACCGCGTGGCCTTCACCGATGAGACGGGGACCGTTGTTGGGCCAGATGTTTTCGTCCCGCTGCTGGCTGCTGACGCATTGCGCCGCTCAGGGCCGGGGCCGGTCGTGCTGGACATAAAACTTTCTCGTGCGGCGGATGAGGTAGTGCAGCAGGCTGGCGGAGTCCCACTCCGCGAACGTTCCGGCCACACTTTCATGAAAACGCGGGTTATTCGGGAAAAGGCCGTATTGGGCGGCGAAGGGTCGGGCCACGTGTTCTTCCGCGAGCTTGATGGTGGCGATGACGCCCTGTACGCAGCGATGGTAATGATGCGCCTGCTGGC